>JAGXNR010000085.1 GCA_019894875.1 Promethearchaeota archaeon
TTTAGATGTGATTTTGATTTTCCTTTTGGTGGTTTTTCTTTTATTTCGATACAATACTTTCCTTCACAATCAACAGCTCCACCCTTATAAGGATCATCTGTATAGTTTGTAACTAATATAAAGTCTTGATTTTCTTTTCTGAATATCTCAACAACTTCCTTATAAACATTGTAAGAAACTAAAATATCCCCCCAAGTTAAAAATAAATGGCTGTCATTTATCATATCTTTACATAATAGTAAAGCATCTCCAGTACCATTTAATTCTGTTTGCTCAACGTACTCAATATTTATTCCCCATTTATTTCCATTTTGGAAATGATTAATAACTTGCTCCTTTAGGTATCCTACAACAATAATAAATTCTTTAAAACCTGCTATGATTAATCCATTGATAATATATTCCAATAGGGGTTTACTATGAACAGGAATCATAGATTTCTGGTATCTATTAGTATATGGTTTCAAACGTTTACCTAGTCCCGCACATAGAATAACTGCTTTCAATAAATTTCAATCCCTTTATTTGTTACTATTAAAAAGGCTTCATTACCCGCATCTTCACTTATATTTTTAGGATGCTACCCGTATCTCTTAGTTTTATCATTTTATAAAGAATTATTATATTATACTGGTATTACTGAAGTATTATAATTCTTTTTTTTTCAATTTAAGTAGAATATATTAATTTGATAGAACAGTTTCTTATTTGATTAAACCCGACCTACTTAGCTGAGATTAATGATTTGTGATGTTTTAATTATTAAAGACGGTTTACCATTGCTATCCAAGAGTTTTCCTAATTCTTCTAATGGTAAGAATATGTTTTCAGAATTAGATAATCTGATAATGGTATCCGGTTTTTTCTCAGCATTAAATTCCTTTTCAAATTCGTTTGATTCACTCGGTTACATAAGCGAGTTGAAAATGGAAAATTCTAATCTAAAACTATCTTTTCTAAAAGACCCCCATGTCCCAGATATAATTTTTCTCGCGACATTTGATAGCGACTCAGACCTGAAGAGTGTTCAAAGATTTTTGAATAAAATTGCGGAAGAATTTTTCGAAAAATTTGACACTACTCAAATTGCGGATTGGAATGGAAAATTAGATAGTTTCAAAACTTTTGAGAATATAATAGAGAAATATGTAAATGAAAATGAGACCGTAGAACAGACTCCGCATGATACAAAAGCGTTTGATTGGTTAACAAGTTTTGAAACAGATGATAAAATAGAACTAGAAGAAGAATTTGAATCAAAAAATCCCGATCCTGAATACTATGACTTTATTCCGAGTTTCATAGGACCCACTTCAAAAAGTATTAACCCAAAAAATTATTTAACAGGAGATATCTCTTATAAAATTTATGAGAAAATTGACGGAATGAAATCCATCAACCAGATCACTCATGAACTAAGCATGGAACAAAATAAGGTGTATAATATATGTAAGAATCTCGTTAAGTTGGGTTTTATCTCATTTAACTAATTAATCTTTTTTACCACAAATATGGTTTTATCTATTAGAAGCATTTGTTTTCATATTTTCTTATTACAAATAATTAAATATTTACATAATCATATAATAGTAGAGTAAAAAATAACATTTATTAGGGTTTTGGTGTAAAAATATTTCTTCAACGAATTCAGCAGTATTCAAAACAACAATTGATGATCTGATTGATAAGTTGAAAGAAATCTCTGACTTGAAATTTGATCAATATCAAAGAAATTTCCTTGAAAAAAGAATTTCTTTTAGAATGAGGCACTTAAACCTAAATATTGATGAATATATTAATTATATTCAGAAAAACCCTATAGAGGTTGATTTATTCTTAGATAAATTTACAATAAATTATACTTATTTTTTCAGAAATCTTAACGTTTTTGAGAATTTTGAGAAATTTATAAAAATTTATATCAAAAATCATAAGAAAAACATCCTTAAAATTTGGTCTGCTCCTTGTGCTACTGGTGATGAGCCTTTTACTATAGCATTGATCTTGGATAATTTGAAAAAGAATATCATGAATTTTCTGACTTTCAAATATTTGCATCTGATATTGATACAAATGCACTTAAAATGGCAAAAGAAGGGATTTATGGAGAATATGCTGTCCATGAAATGCCAGAGCACTATTTGAACACATATTTTTCAAAGAAAATTACTGAACTTGGTCCAAAATATACCCTTTGTAAAGAAGTTAAGGATAAAGTAGAATTCATACAAGAGGATATTATTAGTGGACATAATAAAAATAATATTTATGATGTGATCTTTTGTCGTAATTTCTTTATTTATATTAATCTGTCCGCACGTGAGAATCTACTAATAAATATAGATAAAAAGATACATGAAGGGGGTTTATTAATTTTAGGAGGTTCTGAGAATATTCCTAGAGAAAACTCTACTTTTAATAACATTAGTATTAGAGACCACTTTTATATCAAAAATTTAGCTAATAAACCTAACTCATATAAAAATGCATTAAGTTCTATTTTTCCGAGCCGGATACAGAAAAGAACCACGAAAAAAGGTAATCTCTCTAAAAATCTTAGTGGTACAGGTGAATTAAAAGAGAAACCTAAAAGTAGTGTTAAAGCTATTAACCCTATTGAGAAGATATTGAAGAGAAAGAAACCTAAAAAAGAGAAAAAGTTAACAGAATTAGATATAAATCCATTAATTGAACCTGCTGAAGTTAGGATTACTGGAATTGTAGTTAATAATGGAATTAAACAAACGGCACCTAAAGTCAATCTTATTCATCCATTAGAAAATAAGGAAGAGCCAGTTAAGACAGAAGATAACAAATTAATTAAACGTGAAATTCTCCTTAAACAAAGAGAAAATGAGATCGAAAAGAAAGAAAAATTTATTGAAGAACAATATAAAATTCTGGAATTTGAGCAAAAGGAAGTAGAAAAACTCCTTTATCAGACAAATGAAAAAGAAAAAGATATCACTAATCGTTTATTAGTTTTAGAACGTGTCAAAAGGCAAATTGAACAAAGAGAGAGAGCTTTGAATCTGAGAGAAGAACAACTAGAAAAACGCTTGGTAAAAATAGGACAGTATTCAAAAAAAATGATTCAACAAGAACTTCAAATTAGCAATCAGTCAAAGAAACTAGATAATTTTGACGAAACAGAAGATAGTTTTACTCTTTATGAAGAAAAAAGAATGGATCAGGTCAAAATTCATGGTAATAAGAAAGAAATAATAATCAAGATGGGATATTATGGTCTGATACAGTCTTATGATAGAAACATGAGTGCAACAAAATTTAGAATTGAAGGTCTTGGTTCTGGTATTGGTCTAATATTAAGAGATCTAAAAAATAATGTTTTTGCTATGTCTCATATTTCCTTACCACGATCATCCGCTTCAAAACAAGGATATCACTTGCTTTTCCCTCACACGTTTGCTGACACATCAGTGAAAGATTTAATTAATAATTTGTTATATAATGGAGCTAGTAGAGAAAATGTTAAAGCTCTAATAGTCGGTGGAGCTAAGTTATTTTTAGATTACGATATGACGTATCAAGAAAATATTGATACTATTAAAAAAGAATTACAAGCGTTAGAAATTAAGATAGATGCTGAAGATATTGGAGGATTAAGTGAAAGATCGGTACTATATGATACTATTAATGATTCTTTATCTGTTAAGAAATCTTGGGAATTTCAATACCGAAAAATCACCTAAGCTCATTTATCAAACGTTCTTGTAAGGTTTAGTGTTAATGATTTGAATTTTAATATCGATAGATATCAAAGATCCAAGCTTTACCCCCCGCCTTATTGATTGCAGAAGCAACTTCTTTTTGTTTTCCTGGAGCGATAGCAACCATACATCCTCCACCTCCTGCACCCATTTGCTTTGCACCTAGAGCTCCAGCAATTTTCGAAGTATTACATAATTCTACTATTTTTTTTGTATCAGCTTTAAGAATACCTTCTTGTTCTTGCTGAATATTCATAAAATTACCTAATTTTTCAAAATCTCCTTTTAGTAAAGCGTCTTTAGCTTCATAGACACAATTTTCTATAATACTAAAGGCATTTAAAGTAGCAGCATCTTTCTCATTTATTTGCTTTTTAATTCTATTTAATATAGCCGATGATTTCCTTTCTTCCATAGAATCCCCCACCACCACAGGTAATTTATCAACGTCTAAATATTCAACACTTGGATTCTCATCAGTTTGAATAAACACAATACCACCAAATGCTTCTGTGTATTGATCAAGACGACCACATTGGATATTGAGATCGTGGTTCTCTCCTTTGTAGGCCAACTCCGCGATTTCAATGTCTGAAAGCTTCAAGTCATATGCTTGATTTATAGCTTTAATGAATCCAATGGATAAAGCTGCAGATGTAGATAATCCTGCTCCAATAGGGATAGCAGAATTTACTTCCATATAAAAACCATTTTTTATATATTTCTTTAATCTCTCATAAAGTACGCTCCAGTAAGATAGATCTATATTACGAGGGGCTTTATCACCTAACTTAAATTTAGTTCTTTCTTTTGTGTTACTACTATAGAATTCAATAATATTATCTTTTCTTCCTTCATATTTAATCGTCATCATTAAGTTTATTGCCATTCCTATGACAGGTTTCTCTAAAAGATCAATTTTATCTCCCATCAGACAAATTCGACCCGGTACCTTTACAGTAATATTTGTTTTCACACTAATAGAACCTCGATAAAGAGTTTTAGAATTTCAGAATCAAGAATCAACAATATAAAAATAGTTTTTATTTTTGTTTCCGTTTTTGTTGAGCTTTTTTTCTTTTACGGTCAGTTTCTTGAATTTGTTCTTCTAATTCACTTAATTGGGAGTCAGTTTTACCCTCCAGTGTAAATCGTCCGAAAATTTTACTTTCTTCACGTTCACCCGTTTTTGAGATTTTTTCAAAAGATAGATCTATAGGTAATTCTTGATTCAAGGCTAAGTTTATAAAGTTAATAAAACCAATATGCTTACTTGGGCTAATTGGGAATTTTATACTTATCTCTTTATTTTTTTTAGTTTTCGTTTTTAAAATTAATCTTAACTTCAACGATTTTCAATCTCTTTATTGTATATATTGTTTAAGTGAATTAATTATATATTTAAAATAATTAAAATAAAAAAACTATGTTATTTTATTAAGTGGAATATATTTTAATTTAACTCATTCAAGAGTAAGAATTAATCACTATAACTAGGGAAATTGCCATCAAAATATAGATTAAGATATATTTTTAAGCCATTGGTGAAGTTGGTAGCAAGGGGATTAATTAGAATTGGAGTCTCACCAAATTTAGCTACTATTATTATGATTTGTTTTTCGATTCTGAGTTTTATTTCAATAGGACTGTTTCAAAATCTTCTCTTATTCTCTATATTTGTGTTTATTACTGGAATTATGGATGGATGCGATGGAGCAATCGCCCGATTGACCAATAAATCTACGAAGTTCGGAGGATTTTTTGATTCTGTTATGGATAGAATTTCAGAGTTTTTGATATTCTTAGGCTTATATATTTATAACCATAATCAATTCCTTTGGAGTATGATCGATATGAAATTGATAATTTTCATTAGTTTCCTAGCTTCAATAATGATTAGTTATACAAGAGCACGAGCCGAAAATTTTTTTAAAGGAGATTTTGATATAGGTCTTATGGCTCGCTCTGAGAGATTGTTTTATCTAGTTATAACAATGATGATTTCTTTCTTTTGGAATTTTGTCAAGGAATTTCTTTTTCTATTTATGTGGCTTGTAGTAATTACTTATATTTTTAGAATGATAAAAATTTATTATTTGCTGAAGAAAATTGGAATTACTCAATAAATAGATTAAAACAGGTCTGTAATTATTTCTTAGTAAATTCGATTCTCAAGCGATCCCCATTTTGTAATTTTAACTCATCTCTTAAGTAATCTTTCGCAAGAATTTCAACGACGTTTTTCTTATGATGAGTTCTTTTTATTTTTAATATTGCTGAGTCAACTTTAACATCTTGATTGTCTAATCGTGATACAAAACAATTAAAACAGTCCACCGAACCGTATGTACGTCCTAATTTGTCGTCCTCAAAGCCTTCTATGCTTACGGGTATTTGATTTTTCAGGTTTTCATCTAATAACTCTTTATTGAGATCACTTAATTGTATATTTAACGTTCCATAATACGGCTTAAATCCAAGTTTTTTCTGAAATTGTGCTAAATAGCCGGGGATTCTAACATAATATCCCCCCTCTCCCATTCCTTCAGTAACTTCACCAACAATTAAAATTTCTTCTAAGATTTGTTTTAAATTTTTGTACATTGCAAGGATCACATCAGCTCCTTTCTTAGTGATTTTTATTACTTGCTCCTTACCGACAATCTTTCTCTGAATCCAACCTATTTCTTCCAAATTATTTATTCTTCGAGAGGCTGTTTGTTGAGATAGATCTAAAATCTTTCCAAACTCCGTACTACTAATATGAATAGCTTTCTTACTACCTATATTTTGACAAAGATGATAAAGTGCAAACCAATTTGCATAATTATCTTGATTAATATCTCCATTAAATTCCATGATTTTAAATTATCTTCGTTTTTCTTTACTTTTTTTAATTATTTTTTGTTTTATTAGGCTTGAACTATGCAGCTCATATTTTTCGTAATAAGTTTCGAGTCTTCTTACTTCAATATCGTTAAAACCGATTTCTTTAAGACCATTTTTAAGAGTTTTAATGCTATACCTTTGATTTGGTCCAAGTAATACTATGTCTGGTTGTATCTCTTCTACGGTCTTTAGAGTGTCATTATCATGTCTTCCTAATTTTGCATCCTTGACATTTTTGATACTTTTTATAACTGCTAATCTCTGGTCTTCTGGAACAATTGGAGCCTCTCCAGAATATAATTCTCGATTTTTATCGGTAGCCACGATCACATAAACATCTCCAAGTTTTGCGGCTTCATTGATTAAATAAATGTGTCCTGGATGGACTAAATCGAAAGTTCCTGCAATCAATATTTTTTTCGCTATTTTACTCACCTAGATTCATAATTACGCCTAAAATTTCTGATGGATTGAGAGATCAATTTTCATTTTCGAAACATTGCTTTAAATCATTCATTTGAATGGCAAGAGAAACATCTCCTCTAGTTTTCTCAATAATATTTCTTGCGACGTCAACTTTATGTCTTAGATCTTGAGTAACCCCAACGGGATAATCAACAGAAAATAGATTGGTATAGATTTCGTCCATACTCTCTAAAATTTTGTTTAATTCATTTGTTTGAGAGTTTCTTATATTATCTA
Organism: Promethearchaeota archaeon; assembly: GCA_019894875.1. The sequence goes on from JAGXNR010000085.1 coordinate 7,323, forward strand.
ACGCATACCTTCTTAATTCACCTATAACATCAGCTAATCCAAGAGCAAAATTGATAGGACTTATTTTCAACTCTGATGGTGAGGGAATTTCTTTATCACTAATGATCGAATAAAATACAATCAATTCTGTATATTCCTGTTCTGGTGTCTTCAGGAATTTAGAAAACACCCCAGGATTCTTATTGACTAAACCACTTAACGTTTCAAGACCAAGTTCTACATTTTTTTTTTTCTCTTGAAACATACTGAATTCTTTTCTATGAATATGTTTAATACCTACGCTGCAATCTCGAACGATGTTTCGAGATAGACGTAAAATATTTTCTCTGATATTGTAAAGAGTATCAAATAAATTAGATATTTCTGAAAAAGCTTTTTTAAGATTCATGATAGTTCAGATAAATTTTAGAAACAATTAATTTGAACTTTGTATATAATTATTTATCAGAAGTAAGTAAAATATTTAGAATTTATTATAAACAAATAGTATACAAACAAAAAAAATGATCTTATATGAAAATCTTATTAATTCATTCTCAAAATGTTGAAGTTATCAAAAACAAAGAAGCAACTTCTAATCCCCAAGAATTTCCCGAAGATATTATAGAAATGGAAGGCTTAGTATTAGTTTGTTATGTATCAGTTGAGGATCAAGATACTTATGATACAAACCTAATTGCAAAACAAGGAGCTGGGGAAATTGAGGCCGCAATCTTACAAATTTCGCGTTTTCCAGATGTTATAAGAGAACGAAATGAAGAAATTAGAAAACATAATAGAAAAATTGAGAAGAATGAAATTAAGGGAAAACCAAGAAAAATGCTAAACCTTATCATGGACCAAAGTATGTATCGAGTAGATAAGGTTCTCGTTTATCCCTGGGCACACTTGAGTAAATTTTTGAGTAATGAAGCAAATGCTATGGAAGTTTGTCCAAAGATTGCAAGGCTTTTACAAGAGAAAGGAATTGAAGCGAAGTTTTCACCATTCGGTTGGTATAAATCATTTAAAATTAACTGTTTAGGTCATGAATTAGCTGAAATGTATAGAGATGTTAAACTAGCTATTAAACCCGAAGAACAAGTTAAAGATTCAAAATTTAAGGTAATTACCGAGTTGGGTAAAGAAATTGATTTAACATTTGATGAACAAAAAAAATTTTTACCCTTAAAAGAAATTACTGATAAGGATTTTAAATTATTTCTAAAATCCGAGTTAGGATCTAGAACTGTAGATAAAGCAATCGAACCCGCTCATATAAAAGTGATGAAAGAGTTTGAGCTCATTGATTTTGACGAAAACACCGATAAGGGCAACCTTCGCTGGTATACCAAGGGTGTAATTATGAAAAATTTGATAAAGAACTTCGTAGAAGATAGAATAATAGATTATGGTGCCATTCTTATTGACACCCCAATAATGTATTCTGTAAAAAATAAAAAATTAACCGCCCAAACCGCTCGATTTCCTGCAAGAAGTTACTGGCTTGAATCTGGGAAGGATAGATTCATATTAAGATATGCAAGTGATTTCCTTTTATTTGACCTCTTCTCTCAAATGAATTTGAAACCCCAATATTTCCCTTTAAGAGTATATGAATATGAGCAATATGATTTCAGACGTGAGCAAGAGGGAGAACTCTCAGGATTAAGAAGGCTAAGAGGTTTTATAATGCCTGATATGCACACACTCTGTAAGGATATAGATTCTTCGATTGAAGAGTTTAAAAAACAATATCAATTGATTAAAAATTTAGAAAAAGATTTAGGTATAAAGAGTTATGTTATTTTTAGAGTCACAAAAGATTTTTATGGGGAGAATAAAGATTGGATTATAGATTTAATTAAAACAGAAAAACAACCCGCCTTATTAGAATTATGGGAAGAAAGATATGCCTACTATATTCTAAAATTTGAAAGGGGGGTGCTTTCTGCGGAGAATAAAAGTGCTACATTAGCCACAAATCAAATTGATGTAGAAAGTTCATTAGAATTTATGATTGATAATGAGGGAGAAAAAAGGCAAAAGTATAATATTTCTTTCACGGATTCAGATGGTCAAATAAAACATCCAATTATTCTCCATAATTCTCCTACGGGAGGTTTAGAGAGGGTGTTATGGGGTTTAATAGAATCTGCAATCCGAAATAAGGAATCCATAGTACCAGGTTTTAAAACTTGGCTTTCTCCCATTCAAGTACGGATCATTACCATTTCGAATGAACAAAATGAGTATGCTAAAAGAATCCTTGATATAATAAACGGGGAATCCTATAGATGTGACTGGGATGACAGAGAAGAGTCAGTTGGTAAAAAAATAAGACAATCCGAAATTGAATGGATACCTTATACAGTTATCCTCGGTAAAAAGGAGCAGGAAAACCAAACGATATCAATCAGAAAAAGATTAATTGGTGAACCTTTTGGTCCAAAGAAGCAGACATCTGAACAAACAAATAATGTAAATTTAGATGATTTATTAGAAAAGCTCGAAGATGACACACGAAATTTTCCCAAATATAAATTACCAAAACCGTTTAGAAAATTCTCTACAAAGATTTACTTCAGAAAATGAATCGAATTAAATGTCTTATTTTTGACTTAGGTGGGGTAATTGTAGATCTTGACTTCTCAAATTTTTATAATAGCATTATCACTCAATCTCCATTAAATAAACCTCAAACCCCAATTATGCTTGAATTCTTTCGTCAATCAGACATTTATCACCAAGGTCTTATGAGTGATAACGAATTTTATCAGTTAGCATGCGACATACTCCAGGTTTGTGAAGTTAATCAAGAAAGCTTCTTTACTGCTTTTAACAGCATAATTTCGGGATATAATCCTGAGATTGTAGAATTAATAAAGGAAATAAAAGAATTTTCTAAATTAAAACTTATTTGTTTGTCAAATGTAAATTCTAGTCATTGGAAATTTCTTTTAAAAAAAAAGTGGGATTTCTTTGATTACTTCGATGAATTAATCTTATCTCATGAAGTACATATGACCAAACCTAGATATAAAATATTTCAATATGCTATCCAAAAAGCAGGATGTCTTGCTGAAGAGATTGTATTTATAGATGATGGCTTAAACAATATCCGTTCAGCACGAGAATTAGGTATAATCGGAATAAAGTTCACAAATAAGGAAAATCTTATTGAGGAACTTAAAAACCTACAAATTTTAGAAGATTAGAAATTCTTTTGATAATTAAATTTCCCCTATTTCCTGAAGACAAGCTCTAGCAACTATTTCAAATGCCCGTTCTACATTTGTTCCTATTTTTGCAGAAGTCTCAAGGTATTCACAACCTAATCTCTTAGCTAAATCCTCTGCTTCTTCTTTATCGACTTCTCTCTCTAAATCAACTTTGTTTCCTAAAAGTAGCATAGGTATCGTTTTTTTAACAGTCTTCTTAATTGAGCTTATCCAACCAGGAATTTTTAAAAGAGTTTGACTAGAGGATAAATCGAACACACCAAGTGCGCCATTACTCCCCTTAAAATATATTGTACGTAGTTTATGGAACTGAGGTTGACCCCCAATATCCCATAAGAGAAGGCGGACCTGCTTTCCATTGATATCTACGTCCTTTATCAAGAAAGTACTACCAATGGTTTTTTTTAAACCTTCTCTAAAATAATCCTTAATATAACGCAACAATAGGCTTGTTTTTCCTACACCTCCCGGCCCGAAAAGTGTGATTTTGAATTTATATTGTCCAATCCCCGACATCTTTAAACTCCTTGAATTGATTAAATACTTCGTATATTTTCTTAATAATTTAATCTTATTTATAATTCATTTCATAAAGGTAGAATGAATTAAACTATCAATTATTTCTTTAATTATAATTTTAATTATCTTTTTAAGATATTTATATCTTTATAATAAAGCTTATCTATTTTTTAAAATCTATTAAGTAAACTTTTTGTCAAGTATTATTATTTTTTTTCCCTCTACTACCGAGATTACTCATTAGCCATTCCGGTGATCCAACACCATTAAAAAATTTATTACATTTGTAACAAGATCATTAAAAAATTACCAAAAAACGAAACTTTCTTTTTGTTGTTTGTGTATTAAACCTTTGCTGTTG
>JAGXNR010000086.1 GCA_019894875.1 Promethearchaeota archaeon
GTATTGGGACTAATCATGGTTTAGCCTGTGCTATTGTGTGTAAGAAATTATCTCCAAGTCTTAAATGTCATTTATTTCTATATAATCAGCCACTTACTTGGCATGTACAACGCTCATTATTGTTGTATGATTATTTTGGATCTAAACTTCATTATGGTAAAACAGATGTGAGCACTTTTATTAAAACTTGGTTTTTCCAGATTAATCATCCAAAATACTATTTTATACTTCCAGGGGGCTCACCATTATTTGGTCGAGGAACCCCCTTAGGGATAATAGGGTTTATTAACGCAATTCTTGAGTTACATGAACAAATAAAAAATGGTGTTATGCCAGAGCCAGATGTTATATTTATAGCAGGAAGTACGACGGGAACGGCAGCAGGATTAATTGCGGGGTGTAAATTATTAGGTTTAAAATCAATTGTATACCCTGTAGCGGTATATAAGGATTTTCTCGCAAATTCCTCTAATGTAGCTAGAAATGCAAATAAAGCACTGAAGTATTTGCGCAAAAAGGATAATAGTTTTCCAAAAATTGAAGTAACGGAAAAAGATTTTGAATTTATTAAAGGTTATCTAGGTTCTGGGTATGGTGTTAAAACTATAAAAAGTCAAAACGCTGTTGATACTGTATACAAATTAGAGGGGCAAGAGAAAGGTTTTCATTTAGAAACAACCTATACGGGAAAAGCAATGGCTGCCATGTTCGATTTTCTCAAAAAGGAAGAGAATAAATCAAAAATAGTGTTATTTTGGAATACTTATAATTCAAATGATTTAGATCTATATGTTAAAGAAACAGATTTTAATTACCAAAAGCTCCCAACAAAATTTCATAAATTCTTTAATAATGATAATTTTCAATGTTGGCAGATAACTGAATGTCCTACTGAAATAAGAGAAGAATGTAAAGCTTATTTAAATCAAGAATATCGGTTTTGGAAGATAACAAATTGTTCTCTAGATAAAACCAAGAGTAAGAAAGCTTTTGAAACGTTGAGCAAATTAATTAATTTAGAGGAAGCTTGAAGCCAGGAATAATTTTAAGTCTCGCTTATGATTTTATTTCTTTTATTATTCCTTGAACCTTACCATTATCGATCTTAAGAATTGCAATTGTGGTTGGGGGACCAAAGAAATTCGTTTCTAAATATCCTTTTCCCGGATTAACTACTAATAAATTATTTTTCTTTAGAATTTTTGATTCATGAGTGTGACCATAGATTAGAATATCAAGATTATCTTGTTCAAAATCGACAAATAGATTTTTCTCTATATGTTCCTCTGGACCACCGCTTGCAGGATGAGTAATACCAATTTTTTTATTCTGGATAGATAAAATTTCTTTTGACGAAAGTTTATTTCTAACATCTAAAGGATCAGCATTCCCATAAACACCTCTAAACCGTTCCCCTTTTAATTTAATCAAACCACTTATAACTTTGGTAGAAGTGTAATCTCCTGTATGAATCACCCAATCTGATCCTTCAATCTCTCCCAATATTTCTTTAGGTAATTCTTCAAAGGAATTTATATGAGTATCTCCCAAAATGGTTATTTTGACGGTCATTGTAGCTAATTATGTTTAATTTTCAAGAATTTTTTATAATTTTTATGTTCTTGAAAGGTTGTTATTAGATCTAGCACAAATCTTAGAAGATAATTATATTTCTTTAACAATATTACGTAGAGGATTTCTATATGTAGGTTCTGGGACGGGACTTTGAATATAACCAAATGGCAAAACTGTTAAAAGATAATCATTACGTCCTAAACCAAGAATTTCTTTTGCCTTTTCTTTATTCATTGATCCAATCCAACAGGTTCCAATTCCTAAAGACCAAGCCATTAACATCATATTCATTGAAACTAAGGAAGTATCAACGACATACCAATTTTGACTAATATATGGCTTCCCCACTATAGCTATAGCGAATGAAGCTTCAGCAATAAAAAAACCATAACCTGTAGCTCCTGCTATTTTTTTTAAGATATCTCTATTTTTAATTACTATAAATTCCCAAGGTTGGCGATTGGAAGCACTGGGTGCCCATCTTCCTGCTTCTAAAATCATCTCTATTTCTTTCTCAGGAATTTGCTTATCTTGAAATGCCCTTATACTCCTTCTCTCTTTAATAAAGTCTAAAAAAACTTTTGGATCAATCATATTAAAACATACCTATAAACGTAATTCTTAATCTTTTTAAATCTTAAAATACTAAAAAATGCTTCTTATATAACTTATAACCTATAATTTATTAGTCATATTAAAAAGTGAATATAATTCTTTTAACTTATTGTTTAATAAAGGTTCAGCAGCGCTTGTTGCGGGTCCGATAGAGCCATGACCTATTCTTTGAGTTAAATAAGCTTCAATTTCTTTCAAGATAATATTTTTATTTTGAGGGGTTCTTTCCCAAAGCCAAATCGCATAACGTATTAGTTCATCAGCAATTAATTCTAATTCTTCTAATTTATCTTTAATATAACTGTGAGATTTATTTCCACTAGTATTTATAAATTGAAATTCTTGATTATTATTATTTTCATGATCCTTATTTTTCCTTTCCATAACTGAAATAAAATTTCATTAAATAAATAAGATCTATGTAATCAATGAAAAAATTGAATGATGAGTTTTATACTTTTAATTATCTTCTTTCTGTTTATAGTATTCAGCATCAAAGTTTGGATAGATTTTCTTCTTTCTCCCTTCTTTTTCCAATGTAATAAGCCCAAGTTCAATTAATTTGCTTAAATGATAATGAATAGTTTTATGATCGACTTTGAATTTTTTAGTTATTATGTTATTCCATATTCCCGGTTCATCTTCAATCATTTCTAAAATCTCTAATGTTAATTTGCTTTTCTGAAGTTTTAGATTTACATTAGATAGGGGATTTTTTTGATAATAAGGAAAATAAGCTAAAAAGTTACCTACTCTTTTTTTTCCGACTATCTTATATGTCTGCAAAATATCAAGATGCCACACCAAATTCCCTGCGGCAAGTCCTGTTTGTCGTAACAATTCATTAAAATGAATGCCTGGCTCATTCAAAATAAGATCAATTATTTTATTTCTATTTTCATTTTCTAGTACATCATCTAATGATAATCTATGAGCACCTTTCTCTATGGATATACTTCTCTTTCTCAAATATTGGAAGTATTCTTTCTTTGAAATTAAAAAAGCAATTGAAAGAATACAAATAGCACCTATTGAAATTGTAAGAATTAACCACGTGTAATCAGAAGGTTGCGGGGCAAATTCAAAGAGTGTTAAATAATAATCTGTCTCACTTTCAAGCCCTATGAGAGTACTTTCTAAGTACAGCTCAGAAATGGATTCATTGAATTTCTCTTGTGTTTCAACTAGTTGCCATGATTCTTGGTTTTTTTCAAATAAAGCTAAAGCGTAATTAACGTTAGATTCTAATCCAAATAGGCTATTTTTTCGATATCTTATGGTAAAACTCTCAATTGAAGAATTGAATCTTAATTGAAAAATACTATTATATCGGTAACGAAATTGAAAAGTTCCTTTTTTTGGTGCATTTGGAGATTGTATTATACCAAAATTTGTCAGACTTTCTCTTGTTGTGACGTTTATTGAAAATGACTCATTATTATTAAAAAGAAATAAACTTTGACGATTATTTATCCCTTTCTCATATTCTACGTAAAGATCTACTTCTACATTAGAGGAAATCTCAAAAATCGTACCATTTGGAAATTGGAAAGAAACGAACTCATTTGGGTTTATTCTATTCTGAACCCAATAACCTGAAACATTTTCAGTTCTCGCTGAAACATTATAAAGAACTGTATTAAATTCGAAAATAATTATACATAACAAAATAAGTCTAATACTATGTTTTTTCCATTTAATTCTTTTATTAGATACCAATTATCTCAGAATTCTTTTTTTAATTTTATTATATATATAAAGAAAAAAAAAATGATTTAATAAACTCTTTGCTTGCTTTTACTTCCTCTTCTTAATATAAATCACTGCAATTATAGCTACAACGCCGATAATAACGCCACCTATAGTAAGATAAATCCACAATGTGTTTTCCTCCGCTTCAGGTAGTAATATAGTCCAGAATGAAAAGTGATCAGATTCTGCAACCAAGTATCCGTTTTGGGATGCTGTTTGAACCGCAACCCATTCTCCTTCTCCAATCGTTCCGTTATAAAAAGCCCATGTTCCATCACGATTTTGATTAGTTTCTTTCATTTTTAATTTAGCTTGAATAGGATATGAAAAGTTGCCTTTCATTTCAAGACAAAATCCTTCTTGGTATCGGTATCGGTTTCGATTTCGTGTTTGATAGATATTACCCAGTAGTAATCCTAATTCACTTTGTTCCTCAGTACATGTCATATTCATAAGCATATCTTGATCAGAATCAACTTCAAGCTCAAAAGTTTTTAATCCAATCTTTAAGGCTTCACAGTTCATAGTTAAATCAATATTCACGTTTGAGTTAAATCTTAATTGTGTTCTATTTCGAAAAGTGAACATAGTTAGATTGTCAGCGTGTACTCGATATGTATATGTATCACCAGGAACTTCAACAGGAGGGTCTTCAGCCGCCACTACACTAGTGACGCCAAACACTGAAAACAGCATTGAGAAAGCAAAGAGACCCACTAATATTTTATTTATTTTTTTCATTTTTTTAACACCTAATTTAGTCTAATAAGAAAGAATCAATTTGATATAAAAAGCATTAAGGAATAACTTTCCCCATTTAATAAATTAGAATATAAAGCATTTCTCAACAGCTGCTTTTCTATCTTAAGGTTTGGAATAACAATGCCAAATTAATTAAAATGCATGATATAGGAAACAGTAAGGTTTTTAAAATAACAAGCAATTTAATTTTATAAAATACAATTCTATTGAGATAAAGTAGTATGAAAGAGCTTCAAAAACTAGGAACTTTTAACTTCAGCAAATATTTGAAGTGTGTTTCTTCATTTGAATTGTATTTAAGTGCATTGAATTTACACTTATTATTATAACCTTCTTTATCTTTTGAAGAAATATCATTATTTCTTTCCTAAGATGAAGGGGGTTGCTAAAATTTAAAGAAATTAAAATAGGTAAAAATTATGAATGAGAAAAGCGATATTATGGTTTCCGATATGATGGAAAAAATACGAGGAAGTTTAATCCTGCCAGAAAAAGCATATTTTTTTGACACAACCCTTCGAGATGGTGAACAAACGCCAGGTATAAGTTTTAATTTAAGAGATAAAGTATCCATAGCCCAATCATTAAACGAGTTAGGGATAGATGTAATCGAAGCAGGATTTCCAGTTATCTCCCAAGGTGATTTTGATGCTTGTAGGGAAATTTCTAAATTAGGGTTAGATTCAGAAGTAATAGGATTAGCGAGAATAAAAAAAATTGACATCGATAAAGTAATTGAAGCTGACATGGATTCAATTCATGTATTTATTGCGACTTCAGATTTACATTTGAAAGAAAAGTTAAAAATGACTAGAGAGGAAGTTTTAGATAATGTGAGAGAATTGATATCTTATGCCAAGGAACATTATACTAAAATACAATTTTCGGCGGAAGATGCTACGCGTTCAGATTTAGATTATTTAATCAAAGTCAATCAAGCTGCTGTTGAATGTGGAGCTACTCGAATAAATATACCCGACACTGTTGGAACTATTTCTCCTACGGCATTTGGATATATTATAAGGAAAAATTACGAGGCATTACCTAAAGATGTAAGGATTGCAGTTCATGGTCACAATGATTTTGGATTAGCTGTGGCAAACACAATAGCCGGATTTGAAAATGGGGCTTCTGAAGCTCAAACAACAATATTAGGTTTAGGTGAACGCGCAGGAAACGCTTCATTCGAAGAAACTGCCATGTCTCTTTATGCATTATATCAAATACCGATGCGAGTAAATACAAAATTGATATTCCCAACTGCTAAATTAGTCGAAAGCCTTTGTGGGGGAAAAGTAACTATAGGTCGTTTGAGCCCACTAATAGGACAGAATGCTTTTGCACATGAATCAGGTATTCACGCTCACGCTATGATTCAGCATGCTCGAGCTTATGAACCAATAACACCAGAATTAATAGGAATTAATCGTACTGACAATGTAGAGGATATTATTCAACAATCAATTAAATTAGGGAAACATACAGGAGGTCATGCTCTTCATGCAAAATTAACAGATTTGGGTATTCACACTACAGATGATCAATTTACCAACATTATGAGTCATGTGAAGGCTTTTGGGGATAAAGGGCATGAAGTAACAGAAGAAGATTTCTATGCAATTTTAAAGGATGTCGTTGAAAAACTACCTGAAGAAGATCAGTTCGTAAAACTCGAAGAATTAACTGTATTGACTGGTTCTATTACCCCCACCTCTACGGTACGTCTAAAAATTGATAATAACGGGAATAGTATTGAAAAAGTAGCATCATCAATAGGTGTTGGACCCGTTGATGCATGTGTTAATGCCATAATTAAATGTTTTGCACCTATGAGCAAGATCAAGCTGTTGAATTATCAGATTGATGCTATAACTGGGGGTACTGAGGCATTAGGACATACAACCATTGAAATTATGGATATTGAAAGCAGACATATTGTAAGAGCAAGTGCGACTCATGAAGATATTGTGATGAGCTCAGTTCTATCGCTAATAAAGGGATTGAATCTTATCGTAAAACAAAAAAACTCTAAAAATTCTAAATAATTAAATTCGATCGAAGAAAATGGAATTAACAATTACGGAAAAAATCCTAAGAGATTATTGCGATAATAAGAAGGCAAGTGCGGGAGATTTTATTTTAGCCAATGTTAGCAAATGCCTAGCTAATGATATCACTGCTCCTATAGCTATAGAAGTTTTTGAAAAAGTAATTGAAGGATCTGATCAAGATCTCTTCGATAGAAATAGTATAATTTTAACTCCTGATCATTTTACACCAAATAAAGATGTTGCTTCAGCAATACAATGTGAAATTCTCAGAAATTTCGCTTATAAGTATAAGATTCCGAATTATTTTGAAGTTGGTCGTGGTGGAATTGAACATTGTCTTATTCCAGAACAAGGATTAGTAAAACCTGGAGATTTATTTATTGGTGCTGATTCGCATACTTGTACATATGGTGCCCTGGGCGCGTTTTCTACTGGTGTTGGTTCTACTGATTTAGGAGTAGCGATGGCTTTAGGAATGTGTTGGCTTAAAATACCAGATTCAATAAAATTTATTTATTCTGGGAAACTGGACGATTGGGTTTCAGGAAAAGATTTAATTTTATATACTATTGGCGATATAGGTGTGGATGGCGCTACTTATAAAGCGATGGAATTCACAGGCGATGTTATTAGAAACTTATCCATGGATAATAGGTTAACTATGTGTAATATGGTAATTGAGGCTGGAGCTAAAAACGGTATTATTGCACCTGATAAAATAACATTAGATTACATTAAAGATCGTGTAAATTCCGATTATAAAGTATATGAATCTGATAATAATGCGGAGTATATCGATGTTATAGAATATGATTGTAAGGAAATTGAACCTCAAGTAGCGTTTCCCCCCTCACCCGGAAATTCAAAACCAATTTCAGAAGTAGATAATCTAAGAGTAGAGATTGATCAATCAATAATTGGATCTTGTACAAATGGTCGTATGGAGGATTTAAGAATCGCTGCGAATATATTAAAAAGCCAAAAAATTCATCCTAAGATTAGATGCATAGTAATCCCAGGCACACAACAGATTTATCTTCAAGCTTTAAAAGAAGGATTAATAGAAATATTCATTGATGCTGGTGCTATTGTTTCAACTCCCACTTGTGGTCCATGTTTAGGAGGTTATATGGGGATTCTTGCTGAGGGAGAAAAAGCAATCTCAACGACTAATAGGAATTTTACAGGAAGAATGGGACATCCCGGAAGTGAAGTATACTTATCAAACCCTGCAATTGCTGCTGCTTCGGCTATTAAGGGATACATAACTTCCCCAAAATTTATTTAAGGTGGAAAAAATGATAGGAAAAGCTGTAAAATATGAGATGAAAGATATTAATACTGATTTAATTATACCCGCGAGATACTTAACTTTAGCTGACCCTGATCATCTCGCTAAACATTGTATGGAAGATCTTGATGATAAATTTATTCTAAATCAGAAAAAATTTGGTTATTCAATAATAGTTGCTGGATCCAATTTTGGATGTGGATCAAGTAGAGAACAAGCACCAATTGCTCTTAAAGCTACAGGAATTAATTGTATAATCGCCCCCTCATTTGCTAGAATATTTTTTCGTAATGCGATAAATATAGGATTACCCATAATAGAATTTGAAAATATTGAAATGATAAACACAAATGATGATCTTGAAATAAAATTTACAGAGGGAATCATTAAAAATATTTCCACAAAATCAGAATATCGCATAAATAGTATCCCTTCATTTCTACAAGAAATTATATCTGCAGATGGTTTGATTAATTACGCAAGGAGTAAAGTTTTGAAGGAAACTCATAAGAATTAAACTGAACTTTAAAAATCGTTTAAGTTCATGAGAAATTCAAAATTAGTGAACTTTAAGTTTTTTGATTATAATTTTGAAAATATTATTAAACATAATCAAATTAAAATATTTATAAGGAATTCATCTTAAAATTATTTTAAGACGAATTTAATACCTATTATGGAGAGAAATTTATGTCATTAAAAGAATTCACTAAAGAAGTATTTACACGATACGGTTTTTCCGAAGATCATATAAATATCTATTTAACTTACTTGCGAGTACCACGTGCAACAGTTTCAGAAGTTTTTATGACCCTAGGAGATAAAGATGAGAGCTTACAATACCAAACTGTTCAAGAAATTACTGATTGGTTGGTAGAAAGGGAATTCTTAAAAATGATCGAAGGAATCGTTCCACGATACATTCCTTTAGAGCCTTTTTTTGAATTATTCACAAATGAATCAGAAACCCTTAGAAATGAAATCGCTAAAATTAAAGATACTATCTTAACCGATCAATCAAATCGGTTTGAAAAACTCGAAGATATTCAGAATAAAAGTATTTCTGAAGTAGAAAATGCTGTAGATTCTCAAATTACAACATTTTTTGAAGATTCTGATTCTAAAAATTCTACTAAAAAAAATACAATTGATAAAGCAACAAACCGATTTACTGAAACAAATAAGACTTTAGAAAGTAATATTCACTCTAATGTAGATACTTTAAATTCTGGATTAAAAAGTACTTCTACTTCACATGTAAGTAAATATGAAGCGGAAATAAATACTACTAAAGATAATTTAATAACCCTAATTGCAGATTTGTTAAGTGATTTTTCAACTCGAGTAGAAAGCTTAGATAAAGAATTAAAGATGGAACTAGATGAACACGTTGAAAGACATAAAACAATTTACAATCAACTTAAACCAAGAATGGAACAAATATTAGAAAAATATCTTGAACGTATGGATAAGGTTATCGCTGATTTAAAAGAGAGGATTTCAAATTTACTGAAAGAACATACTAATCATATCAAAAATACTACAGATACACTTCAGACTAATTTAAAAGTTACTGTCGATGAAAGACATAGAACTTTAACCGGTCAAACAAATGATTTTAAAAGTATGGCTCTAACTTTAATTGATAATTTACTTGAACATGCAAATCGGTTCACTGATTTTTCTGAAGATATGGCCAAGAAAGGATTTTTATGGTTAGGGAAAAAGAAAAAATATAAAGCACGACACGAGACTACTATTCAAAATGTTTTAGAATACACTAAACCAATGAAGGAGGATTTTTCTAAAACTTGCGATGATTATATTGATAATACAAGAGGAACAACAGACAATATTAAGACTGATGTCACAGAGATAATGGGAAATGAAAATGAAGGTTTAGCATCAGTAACAAGTGACCTTGATTTCAAAGCTCAAGAAACGATTGATGCTCAATTAGAAACTTTAGCAACAGATATGGCAGGGGAAGTTGACGGTACCTTGCAAAGTGGAGTAAAAGATTGTGCAGATACGAATATTAAGTTAAAAGACTCATTAGAGAATTCGTTAAAACAGCATCATAGGCAATATGAGGAATCGATTAACAACCATAAAGATAGCAGTCTCAGGCTTTATTCTAATTCCGATACAGAAATTAAACAGATAAATGAAAGTTGGACTAGAGAGGTTGATACTCAATTTTCCGAAGTAAAACGAGATACATCAGATAAAATTAACAGTGAAATCCAACTATGGGACGCTGAAGGTAAGGATATGAACAACAGTTTATCAGAAATGCTTGCTGATCATAAAGCTAAATATGAACAAAATGCTAAAACCCTTCAAAATAGCCTATCAAATACAACAAGAGATACTACACAGAATCTTAAAGATGCAATCGCGGATTTTACCCTACAATTCATGAATTCTATTGATGATGCAACCGAACTTGCCGAATCCAATGAAGACAAATTAAAAGATATACATACCGCGTCTAGTTTAATTCCAGAAATATCTAAAGTTACAACTTGGAATGTAATTGGAAGAGATGCGATGATAGCTGTTATCAAAGATGCAATTTATCGAGTTAAATCTTCGATTATAATTGTAACCCCACAGGTGGTTCCAGAAATCCTCCAAGTAGTATCAGAATATGCATTTCAGAAAAAAGCAGTAAGGTTTATGCTTACCTCGCATTTTGATTTAAATACTTACTCTGGAATTATTGGAAAGATGAAACAACTAGGCAATGTGCAATTCCGGCAGCTCCAAACTGCAGGTGATTTTTATGCGGTAACTCGAGACGCTGAAGAAGTAATACTTGCTCCTGCAACAGATAAAGAGGGTGAGATGATTGCAGTTGTTTCCAATCAAGAGGGTTATGCAAAATTGTATAGTCAGTTTATAGGCCCGATTTTTCAAGCTCAATCGAGACCCATTCAGTAAGCGGAGGTTGGCGGAAATCAGAAACCGGAAGACCTCCACCGAGAATACAATGAAAAAGCAGAGAAGTAAACCAAGGAACCCTTTTTAACCCGTTAACAAATAAAATATTTTTCTTACTTTATTTTTTCTTTATGATTTTAAATGGAAAAAAGGGAGAAGTATAAAAAATACACGTTAGAAAATTAATACTCACAGCTTAGATATAAGGAGATATATCAAAATCTTGTTCAAGGGAGAGCGCAATAAAGTCATCTACTTCTTGTTGCGAATCTCCATAAATCTTTAAAAGAAATCCATCATCTTTCTCCACGATTTCAGCCCTAAAACC
>JAGXNR010000087.1 GCA_019894875.1 Promethearchaeota archaeon
ACCTTCGAGAGGATTACACCCTTCGGAACTTGAAGCTTTATTGGAAGCACTGGTGGAATTACGTGATATGGGGAACACCATCTTAATGGTAGAGCATGATATGCTTTTAATTAATTCAGCAGATTATGTTGTTGATATAGGACCAAAAGCAGGGATTGAAGGGGGGGAAATAGTTGCATCAGGTCCACCGAATGAAATTAAAAGGAAGAACACAATCACAGCAAATTGGTTGAATGGGAGAAAAAAGTTCAAATACTTAACGCAAAAAAGAACCCCGAAAAAATGGTTAAAGATATATGGCGTGAAAGAAAACAATCTGAAAGGTGAAACAATAGAGATACCTCATGGTCTTCTGGTAGGATTATGTGGTGTATCGGGCTCAGGTAAATCTACACTATTGATAGATACTATTGGAAGGATATTAGCTCCAAAAAAACATACTACTTCAATGGCACAAGAACCTTTAGAACCGGGAAAATATGATAAAATCGAAGGCGAATTATCTCAAACAATCATCATTGATCAAACTAGAGCTAGTATTACGAGCCCACTGAATTATCTTGGATTAAAAAATACGTTCTTTAAGATTTTTGCTGAAAGTGAAGATGCGATATCACTAACCTTAGGAGAAAAAGATCTTAAAAAGAGTTGTACTGCTTGCAAAGGATACGGTATAATAAAGACGGATATGGGCTTTTTACCAGATATTTATGATAAATGTGAAGTATGTGATGGAACTGGTTACTCTTCGGATGCTTGGAGAGTAAAAGTTAACGGTATTTCACTTCCCGAATTAAACGAACTAACAATTGATGAAATCTATAAACTATTCTATGAAAATGAATCTATTAAGAATAAGTTGAAATTTGTCAAAGATGTAGGTTTAGGTTACTTAGTTTTAAACCAACCTGCTTATACTCTATCAGGTGGAGAAGTGCAAAGGCTTAAAATTGCTAAGGAATTGAGCAAAAAGAGTAAAAAGAAATCAATGTATATTTTAGATGAACCAACTGTAGGACAACATATGGAAGATGTTTCTCGTCTTATTAATGTTTTGCAGCGATTAGTTAAAATTGGTAATACTGTAGTTGTTATTGAACATCATCCTCACTTTTTAGCGGCTTGTGATTGGTTAATAGAACTTGGACCAGGCGGGGGAGATAATGGTGGTAGATTAGTGGCAGTTGGCTCACCTGAAATGATTGCTAAGGGAAAAACACCTACTGCACCCTATATAAAAGAAATCTTGGAGGAGATTGCATGACTTGGATACCTCTTTTATTAACAGATCCCTCACCAAACTTAAGATTACTTGTATTAAAGGAGTTGTTAAACCGACCGGAGAAAGATGAAGAAGTACAAGAATTGCTTCATTTACGAGAAAAAGACCCAATCGTTGAATCGCTGATCAATACCCAATTACCCGATGGATCCTGGAGTAGTGTAGATCTTACAGGTAAGGTATCAAAAACTGGAAATCTTCAGGCAACTTCTCAAGCATTAGTAAGACTAGGATATCTGAGATTTAAAAAAGATCACAGAATTGTTAAAAAAGCTGCTGATTATATTTTCTCGAAACAAGAAGAAGATGGTTCATGGCCAATTCCGACTACTAGAAAAGGACCTTTTGAAGAAATTCGGGGATATGATATGATCCCATTGCAAGTCGCAACACCTCTTGAAGGGTTAGCAGCTTGTGGGTATTCAACTGATAAGAAAGCTGAAAAAGCTTATGACTGGCTGTTGGAACAACGGCTTGATGATGGGGCATGGTCTACAGGAACGGCTTCGGGTGTTTACGGCGGTGTTGGAGGTTATCGTCGCATTCCGCACTCAAGATGGGGCTGTAGATCTTCAACGATAGCAGTTTTAAATTGCCTGACTTATCACCCAAAAAGAAGTAAGAGTAGGGAAGCTAGAAGAGCACTTGATTTAATCTTAGGATGTGAAGCGAAGCAAAAAAATTTGTTGGGATTCGTAATTTCACGTCTTATTGGATTAGAAGAATCAAGAGGATGGAGAACCTATTACCCTAGAATGGATACTGCTCATATCTTAAACCTCTGTTGGAAAATTGGTGCTTCTTTAGAAGATGATAGGATCTCAGAACTGGTGGCATTCATTAAAGGGGAACAGAGTGAATATGGGATATGGGAATGCTCACTGCACCCTCAAGCTTCTCGATGGCTAACCTTTGACTTAATTCGTTCACTTTCCAACCTAGAAGAAAGTACTGATTGGATTTCTTCAATACCTCGTACTCCTTTTCAAGAATACCCTAAAAAAAAGAAAAGATTCTAAAAACTCTAAACTCTTATTAATACTTGAATCAACAAAAGACTCAGATTTTTTTATTCTTGTTAAGATGTTTAAACTTATATATGTCTAGTTCTTCTAGTTGTTTGCATTTATTATGTGGTACGAATGCTCATGAGTGCAATTCAAAATTATGTGAAGGAAGCAAGTAAGAAATTATCCGAGATAGACCATAAAACTGGTTTAATGGTAAGTTTGGGAGAAAATGAGTCATACATCGTTCCTATATTCGAAACATTTGTTGTGAATCATGCAATAATAAATTTTGAAATTACAGGGGATACTATAACAAAATATTTTAAAAGATTAAGACAGCAAGAGAGTGGTTTACCGAGTAGTTTTCCCAAAAGGTTACTAATAGCAGATAGGAATAAATGGGTGTATGTTGCAATAGATCCAGATAAAGAATCAACCCGCATTATAGAAGAAGAAAAATCTCTTGAACGTCCTGGTACGGGGACTAATATCGGAGAATCAAGATATATGGTATCAGAATGCATTTTCAAACCAATTTTAGTAGGGAAAGATTGTGAAGGCTTAGATGGGGCAATCATAGGTGTGTTGAGCCAATGTGAAGTTAATTTTAGACGCGGATTATGTAATAACATCATGGTCTATGGATCAGCAGTATTTCCTGGATTAAGTGAGAGATTACAATTAGAAATTAAAAAGAAATTTCAAGGAACTATTGAAGTTCATGTCTCTAGGCTTTAAATTATACTTCTCGTATTCCAATAATTTCAAGAGATTACAATGTTGTAGATAATCTTTTGCTTTCAGTTTAGGTTTAGAGGATACTTGCGATATTTCTCGATAGCCGTTCGTAATGCCAAAATATTTTCCCATGGTGCGTTAAGAATATTATGACTTGGACCAACGAAATATCCTCCTCCATGAGCAGCTGCTTTAATACACCTTTTTACTTCTTCCTCAACATCTTTAGGAGTTCCAAAATTGAGTATATTTGAACTATCTATACCCCCCAGAAAAGCAACTCGGGTCCCCAAAGTTTTTTTTAAATGCGCTAAATCAACACCCGCAGTGGGTTCAAGAGCTTGTATACCGTTCAATCCAACATCAACCATATGAGGTAAAAGTTTATCAATATACCCGCAGGAATGCTGAAGTATAAACATACCGTTTTTCTTACATGCCTGAAACATCTGCTTATAATAAGGTAGTATGAATTCCTTAAACTGTTCAAGGGAAAGAATGGATCGATGTTTCATACCTAAATCATCCATATAAAACACAATATCAACTCCTGCTTCTGCCAACCTCTTGATTATTTCCAAATTAACTTTATTAAACTCAGTCATAATATCATGGATAAATTTGGGTTTTTTATGCATGTAATAAGCCACTCGTGGTATGGTCATCCCCTCAAATAACGATTCATGTAAATACATAGGTAGGGTAGCCATCGGATACAAATACTTAGATAGTTTTTTCACGAAACTTTCCCAAATCTGAGGAGAATAATTAAGATTGTTATTTATAAGATCAACAGGTTTACCATACCTATCCCAATGTTCATAAACAATTTCTGGAGTCTTAAAATAACCATCTTGATACCATAAATACATCAAACCCGTACCAACTTGAGGAGAAACTTTCCATATTCTTCCATCACATGTTAACATTAGACATTCCGGGTATTCAGGAGGCGCCTTGATTGTTTTCAATCTAAATTTTCCGCTTCCCCAGGGATCTATACTATGAATGTCTGAGTTCCAGAAACGTAATTCGGTTATACTTCCTGTAATTCCCATAAGTACATTGAAGTTCATTTTTAAAACCTCATTTTCTATCCCGGCTCTAATTTTCTTAAATTCTTCAGTATTTTTAAAGTATTGATTTGAGATCCCGGTTCCCTCAAATCCAAGATAATGAATGGGTATCATATCAGGCTCTTCAAGCTCTAATGTTCTAATTACTCTTTCTCGTTTTGATAATACCATAATAAACATTTGATTTAAGCATTTAAATAAATTTTCTAAAACATTTTGAAAGAAGCCAACTTTTCAAGGAGCTTCCCCACTATTCCTTTCTATGTTCTTTTCCTTATTTTCTTTTTTTATGATATTATCATCAAGATTATATAAGCATCTAATATTTTAGGATGTTTTAAAGTCAATTAAACTTATATCTACAGGCATCGTAAATCTTTGAGATTATCGCAATCATACGGCTCAAATTTTGTTCTAAACCTAACATGGTATTGCTATTGAAATTAATAACTAGATCCACTTGAGGATCGCAGAAATTCACGCATGAACTTCTACCACCATGACCAAATGCATTTTCTGAGGAAATTATGGAATTGCTTTTTCCTTTTGCGAAACCAAAGCCCCAATCTGGTGCAATTTGAAGAGCTGGAGTACTAAATGTTAAATCAGCGATACCTTTTCTATGTGTTGTCGTAAAATAGTTAACCGTATCTTTTTTAAGAATTCGTTTTCCGTCCCATTCACCACCGTTCCAAAGAGCTCTATAAAATTTTCCCATATCATTTGCAGTGCTATAACCATTAGTACCGGGAAAAATTCTTCCTTCAAAATTATTAATCCACAGATGTATTTTCTCAGATTCATCCGGAGTATCTTTTAAAGCTAGAAGATCACCAAGTTTCCTTGCTCTTTCTTTTGTCATCCCTAAATATGAAGAATTCATTCCTAGCGGGAGGAATATTTCTTCTTTCAAATAATCATCAATTCGACGCCCATCAATCCTATGAATAATTTCACCTAGAATTATCCAACTGATTCTCGGATGATAACCACATTTTGTTCCGGGTGTATATTCCGCAATTTCATTGCAAGCATCCATAATAATCTCGTCCCAACTGGCAGTAAGCCATTTTGGGTAAAGTAACATAGGAAATCCACCAGCATGTATTAAAAGATGTTTAATTGTGCATTTTTCTTTCCCATTTTTAAATTCAGGTATAATACTCTGGACAGTTTGATTAATTTCAAGCTTCCCATTCTCCCAAAGCTGTGCGATTGCTACTGAAGTCCAAGGTTTTCCGCTAGACCATAATGACAAGATTGAATTATTGCGCATCTGAATACCTGGTTTGGCTTCGCCAACAGCAACATCAAGCACAGTTTGTCCTTTTCTTGATACGTGAAGTTGAGCTCCTGTGTGTAAACCTTCAATTACTTGATTTTCAAGTGTTTCAAGTACTTTATTTAAGTCAGTCTTTCCCATCCCAACTTCTTCTGGATTATCCATTATACCACCTATCATCCTACCAATTACATTTTTATAGTTTTAATAATGTAAAATGTCCTTCAAAATTAAAGTCTTCAAATCAACCATATTAAGGAAAAGGTATATGTTATGTGAGGTTCAGAAAAAAATTTCCAATTCTTCTGAATATTATATTGAAGCTTAAATGATTTATAACATATACTTCTTTACGTAATAAAAATAAGAAAAGAAAAGGGCATTATTATTTTAGAATAATGGTTAATTTATCCATATTTAATTTCCAGACTTTTTCTGGAGCCCTTTTGCTTTCACTAGGTTTGTAATCTGATTTGATAATATCTACGCTTTCTAATTCTCGTAAATGATAGTATAGACTAGGTTTTTTTAAATTTTTAAAATCCCCCTTACCACACATTCCTTTACATTGATCTTCATTGGAATCTAGATTTTCGTTCATATCTTTAAGAAACTTGAAAATTTCTTCAGAAGATTTAGGTCCTTCTTTTAAATAATCAAGAATAACCCATCGAATATGACAATGTAATGCTTTAATATACTTTTCTATCTCATTAAGGGTAATTTCTTTAGTCATATATCCTAAACCTTCAAGATTTTATTATATAAATATTTTAGAAATATTTAAATATATGGTTTGATTAGTTAAACCTATCATTTAATTAATTAAAAATTGTATCTAATTAATAAAAATTTCAGTAATAAAATGTACAAAAAGGAGGATAAAAATGAAAGAAAAACAATCGGAAGGATGTGCTTGTGATAAACCAGAAATTAGAGATCAATTTTCAAGGGGTTCTTGTTCTCTAAATCAAATTATTAAATGTCATGGTGACCAACCTGTAGATGAGCTCTTTAAGCACATAGAATTAAAGAAGGAGGAATAAAGAATTACATATATTTTCAATTAAATTTTATAAAAGGTGAATATAATGATTGCTATTACCGTAACTAATTTATCTAAACATTTTGAACTCCCAAAACGAAGTAAAAAGAGAGGTATGGGACCAAATAATCCACGAGTCCCAAACTCTACTATTCGAGCTGTGGATGATGTTAATTTTAATGTAATGAAGGGAGAAATATTTGGATTTTTAGGACCAAACGGAGCAGGTAAAACAACAACTATCAGAATGATGACAGGTGTATTAAAGCCTACTAAAGGAAAAATCGCTATTCTTGGGAGAGATATTCGGGAAAACCCAATTGCTATTAAGCAGGTTACTGGAAATGTACCTGAAGAAGCTAATGTATATTTCGAGCTCTCTGGATGGCAAAATTTAACCCTAATAGGAGAAATTTATGGAATCTCTAAAAAAGACCGTATGAAACAAGCTGAATTCCTTCTTAAAAAGTTTGAACTATATGAAAAGCGTGATTTAAAAGCAAGAAAATATTCAAAGGGGATGAAACAAAGATTATTACTATGTATGGCACTTATGAGTGATCCAGAAATTTTATTTTTAGATGAACCAACAAGTGGTTTAGATGTACAATCAGCACGTATAATTAAACAACTGATAAAAGAATATAATGAAAAGGGAGTGACAATTTTCCTTACAACTCATGATATGGAAGTTGCAAATGAATTATGCCATAGAATAGCAATTATTAACCAAGGAAAAATAATAAGTCTAGATACCCCTGAAAACTTGAAAAAGTTGACACAGGAATATAAAGCAATTGATTTATATTTTACTGACGGAGTAGTTAAATCCGAAATTGCAAAATTGGACTCTGTAAGAGAAGTTCAGGAAGTAAAAGAAGGTTTTCATGTAATAGTTGATGATATCCATAAGGCCATTTTTGAAATTGTTGATTTCATTAAGCAACACAATCTAATTATAAAACAACTAAATACACATCAACCAAAATTAGAAGAAGCATTTATAAAAATCATTGAAAGGGGTGGTAAAAATTAGTGTTGAATTCTCAATAGTTGAAAAATCAAAGATCAGTAATTTTATAACGCAATTTAAGAGATCCTTTATCATTACTAAAAAAGATCTGAAAGTTTATTATAATAAACCTCCCGTGTTAATACAAGGTATCTTTTTTCCGATAATTTTATTTTTCTCTTTTACCGTTGGGAGAAATATTTCCCCCCTTTATCTAATATCTGGATTGATAACGATGGTTCTTTTTCTAACTTCAACCGCAATGGGCCCTATAATTTTGCCATGGGAGACTATGCGTGGTACCTTTGAACGTTTAGTTACATGTCCAATTTCAATTAAAACAATATTATTAGGCAGCATATGGAGTTCATTTATATATGGGATGATATTCTCATTAATTCCATTAATCTTAGGAATAATATTTTTATCAAGTCAATTAGTTTTCAATTTATTTCTTATTATATTTGCGATGATTCTTACCGACTTGGTATTTTCTAGTTTTAGTCTTATTATCTCAGCTCCACCAACAAGTAATCCTGGGAACACTATGATTCTGCAAATTTTCATCAAATTTCCATTATTATTCATCAGCCCACTTTTTATGCCGATTAGCGCACTCCCAACTGCCGTTATCTCACCACTTACATATTGTGTTGATATACTAAATATAGGTTTAGGAGGTGTTAGTGCCTTTGGTACTTTTGGATTATTATTAGACATTGGAATTTTATTAGCTTTTGGATTTGGATTCCTATTTTTAGCTTTTGCATTACATCAGAAGACTTTAGAAAAGAGATTCAGGGGATAATCAAAAATGTCTAAAAGTATTGAAAAAATTAATGAGAGATCAGATCGAACGATAAAATTCTTTAATTCTTAGAGGGCTAACGAATTAAGCTTTCTTGTTTTATTTTATTATAAAAATTTATTATTATTTTTTTTCTCTTATCCGCGATATTTCGCGATGCTTCTTAGTATAATTGATCTGGTAATTTCAATATTTTATTTTCCAGATGTTCAATGACTTGTTTAATTCCGCCTTGCTTTTTTATTGTAAACCCAATAGTCCTGTAAATTCCTATTGCTCCAAGCGCATCCAATTTATCTACATCAGATAAAATTTCTGCTTCGAGTGTTTTTGGAGTGATATTATTTGAAAATGAGTGTGCTCGAATGCAAAGAATTATATCGTTTATAATTTTTTCAGAAATTTCTAATTCCTCATTATTTAAGAAGTCCATTGCGATTTGACCTGAGATTTCAGCATGTTTATTCTCAAGCTTTGATTCCTTTTCTTTTTTCCTCCCAATATCATGAAGTAATGCAGCTATTTTTAATATAAACAAATTTGCTCCTAGTTTCTTTCCCATTTCTACACTTAACTTATAAACTCGCTCAGAGTGAAAAAACCCATGAATATCATCTTTTTCAGAATTTTCCAGTGCAAATTTCCGAACTCTTGTAAGTAACTCTTTTTCTAACATCCTCTCTCTTAAATAAAAAGCAGGGTAAAGACCCCATTAATTGATTCATTTATTCCGAACACCAATTTGTTCTCCTATAGGACATATGTACTTTGCACTACAATGAAGGCATGCGATTTTTGGAAATATTACGAAGAACCGAAATAATAATAACCCTAACACACCAAGGAATAATCCTAGTAGAAGTAATGAAAAATTTAAGATCAAAGCAGGAATTATTCCGATAATTGGAATGAATAAGGCTACCATGTAGATATTATTATAACATAATAATCCCTTGGCTCTTTTAGGAAAATCTTCTGGATTCCCTTCTTTCGCTATTCTTTTAGAAATTTTATTTAGACCAGATACACAGCGTCCATTTTCCATTCTATAGTATACGCAATTTGGACACACGGTTAAGGGCATAAGCACATACATTTGGAGAAAAGCAAACACAAGATAAATAGATCCTATGAGGAAGCCCCAAGTTAAAAAAATATAACCAATAATCAATCCAAATCCTCCGAGTACGTAGTGAAGAATTGTAGTGAATTCATATATAAACACTCGATAAAAGGGAAATTTTGGATATATTTCTGCCTTAGAATTTGTTTTTAACTCAGAATCTTTACTCATATAGTAATTCCACTGTTTTTCTCTAATAATTTACTTTGATTTTAAGATATCTATCAAATATGTACAGCAATTATAAAGTTTTTATTTTAACTAGAGGTAAAATATAGGAGGCAATCCTACTGTCAACCTTTCAAAACAGATTATGAGATAAGAAGAGATAAAATTCCTGGATTTCAAGACGTTAAACTTGAGGATACTATGTTTGATGACTTTTATGGAGCTAATGTATTAATAAAATTTAAATTAAAAAAAAAATGGTGGAATGCTGGACATCAAGCATTAATTCCAATAAAAAATAAAATGTTTTTCATCTTTGGTGCAGAATAAAACTTCCGAATTTTAATGGAGACAATTTTAAACGCTGAGGAATTTCATCATTTAGTTTAATATAAATAAGCAAAAAATTGAGAATTAGTTAAAAAAAAAATTAATTTCTTTTATATTATACTCTCTAATTGATTAAGATTAGAAATTAGAGTTAGTACTGTTTTTTCTCTATTATTTAAAGTTTTTAGTGCCATTTTTAATTCATCAGGATCTTTAATCCATCCTTTAGCATCATCTATGCATGTATGAAAATGATCCGCGAGTTTCTCCAAAACTTGAGTAAACCAAGGTATTTTCTTTATGATATGAAGGGAATTATCTTCTTTTTGATTGTGGAGATTATTAGGTATTTCTTGAATCTCTTTATCAAGTTCTGTTATAGTCTCAACACATTTCTCTATTTTCATTCCACATCTTTTTGCAAAAGTACGATTCATCCACTTTTTCGCTAATAAACCCAAATTATTTGTCTCTTGGTAAAGCTTTTCTATAAGTGCATAGACATTTTGAGAATTTTCAATAATCTCCGAAATAAAAATTTTTAAGTCAGTTTCACTATGAATTTTTTTTTTAATTAAGCTTTTTTTCTTTTCTGGAGAAATCAACCCCAATTTTAATAGAGGAGAGAATGGTTCGGCTATTTGACCGTGATATTCCTTTGCATACACAATAGTATATGCCCATCCCGCAGCACAATGATCTGCTGGCATTAATCCATCATATCCAGGGTTTACTCCTTGAGTTTTAAATTCTTCTTCAGTCATGCCATATTTTGGTGCTAAAATACGACTATACTCCTGTAATCCTGGAGTATCAATCATTCCAGGTCCAAACACGAAGACTGAAATATTGGTATTTTCTAGCTCTGCTGCAAGTGATATTCCTATTGATGTCAAAGCCGTTTTAGTTGCAAAATAGGGCGCCATATATGGCCATCCTTCTGCAGAGGTTACAGTATTTATTATACCGTCATTTTGTTTAATCATATAAGGTAAAAAAGTTTTAATGGCATATACAGCCCCACGAATATTAACATTATATATTTTATCCCAATCTTCAATCGATATTTCATTTATGGTACCTGCTGAAGTCATATAGGCATTATTAATAAGGATATTTACTTTCCCAAATCTTTTAATAACTGCCTTCTCTAAGTTTTTAATATCTTCTTCTTTAGAAACATCTGTTTTCACAAAAAGCGCAGTTCCACCTTCTGAACAAATTAAGTCTTCTACCTCTTTTCCATATTCATTTATTTCTGCAATGGCAACTTTTGCTCCTAACCAAGCTAGAGCTCTTGCGAGTTCTTTACCAATGCCTCTCCCTGCTCCGGTAATGATCGCAACTTTATTTGTAAGCGAATTTTTGGATAGTCCTAATTTTTTAATAAACATTTGATAAACACCAATTATTTATACTTATGATTTAGGAATTAATATGAC
>JAGXNR010000088.1 GCA_019894875.1 Promethearchaeota archaeon
TTATAGGGGTCGGTAACAAATGGGAAGAGAGGGATAAGAAAACATTAGAATGCCTCCCCAAAATGGGGGGTATATAAAATCATTTTAAAACTTCTTCATTAAAAAAGCCATCCTTGGGAGTTAAGTTGTTTAAAATGAGATCATCTGCCGGGGTTGTTTTTTCTGTTATAATACGACTAATAGTTTCTCCTAATCCTGGTCCTAGCATAAAACCCTGTCCACACATACCAACAGCATTAATATAACCTTCAACCTCTTCAACTTTTCCTACTATTGGGTTTCCATCATGAGTCATTGGGTATAATCCTCTCCAAGTTCTTCTTATTTTTATATTCTTTAGGCGAGGTAGTAATTGAATCATCCTTTTAGTTATTTGAGGTAAAAAAGAACTGGTTTCTCTACGGTCAATTCCAGTAATATTTGGATTAGGAGTTAAACAAAATAATATTTTTCCCTCGGAATTTTGATAAAAGTAGTAATTCTTAGAATTTCCGAATTTTTCATCAATCCCAGGTCTAATATCGACAACCATTGGTGAAAAAAGTCTTTTTACGGGTTCTGTAATTCCTGCTTCATGAGATTCAGGCTCAATAGGTAGATTTAAACCAATGAAATTACCGACACCTTTCGCTTGAGCTCCTGCAGCGTTAATCACTACGTTTGTTTTATATTTAGCTTTATCTGTTTTAATTCCAATAACTCTATTTTTCTTTATTATAATAT
The DNA here is from genome assembly GCA_019894875.1 of Promethearchaeota archaeon. The sequence continues at coordinate 724 of JAGXNR010000088.1, forward strand.
CAACAACATTTTCATTAAATCGATATTCAGCGCCTAGGTTTTTTGATCGTCGAAAAAAAGAATGTAAAGACAATAATGGAGACGCATTACCATCTTCTGGGCTATAAGATCCTCCTAGTAATCCTTCATCATTAATTCCGGGTATAAGTTCTTTAACCTTTTCAGATTCAAGAAAACCTATATTCAGCCCAAAACTTTTTTGAAGTTTTACGGTGTCTTTTAGCATTTTTTCATCTTCTTCAGTAAAAGCCAAAAATGTATATCCCCCCTGGTGCCACCAAATATCATCCCCATACTTCTTTTCCCATCCAGAAAAGATTTCTATTGATCTCTTGCATAATAACGCTTTACCTATGTTGGAGTGAGTTGCGCGAATGCCACCAATTGCATGTTTATTATCTGCTTGAGCAACGGAAGGTAAAAAATCTAGTACGAGCGTTTTGAGACCATCATTTGCGGTTGTTAAAGCTGTAGGGACACCAACACTTCCCGCACCAATAATAATTACGTCGTATTCGACCATTGCTAAGCATTCTCCTTTTTATTCTTTATCCCCGCAAAAACCCCCATTGGCACTTCAATAAATAATGGTCGTTTCGTCCCAGGGGTTATTTTATCAACTGAAATTCCTTCCTCCTGAAATATTTGATAAATTAAAGGAGTACATGTTTTTCCTCCACAACTCCCCATCCCGATCTTGGTTAATGCTTTTAATTCGTTAAAATCTTTAACACCAGATTTAATCCACTTGCGTATTTCTCCTACAGATACACGTTCACATCTACAAACAATTGTTTGATCTTCAGTAAATGATTTTTGATAGAAATCAATTGGTTCATTATAGCTACTTTTTGTTAATTTAATCCCAACTGCTTTTTGGGCAACATTCGAGGGTAATTTAACTGTGATAAGTTGAGTTTTTGGATATTCTTGAAGTATTCGTGATCTATAAACCTCAAATTCTCCCAATTCCTGATCATTACTTACTACATTTATTTTCTGACCTTTTTCTAATTTTCTATCAATTAGTTCAAGTGGAAATGTAACTAATGGATTTTTATTATTTTTTCTATAGTCAAGTAGCACCACAGCTAATCCAGGGCATACAGCAACGCATTTTCCGCATCCGATGCAGTCTTGTTCACCCTTGAAATAGGGCAGTTGAGTTATTAAATTATCTACAGTATTAATTTGGTCTTGATCACAAACTGAGGTACATGGATTACATGGGATTTCTTGACTGCAATAAAATACCGGATAAATTCCTTCTTCTCTAAATTTGATAAGTGTTTTTATAGGTTGAGGTGGCTTAGTTTTCATCAACTCTGCAAGATTCTCTAGCTCTTCTAATTTTTCTGAATAAGAAATGCCCATCTCTTGCAGGATTTTCAATGCTTCAATTCTTCCTGTAAATATCGCCGCAGAAGCTTCAGCTATTTCTTGAGCATCACCAGCAACCCATACTTTTATATTAAATTCTTTTGCTTTATGAAAAAATTCATCAATAGGATTCAATCCTACAGCGATTAAAATAGTATCACACGCAAATGTTTTATCAGTACCGGATATAATCTTACCCGTTTTATCCCGTTTTCCAATTGTTATCGATTCTACTTTATCTTCACCGTTTGCTGAAATTATAGTATGATTAGTGTAAATTGGAACACCTAAACGTCTCAATTTATCTTCATGAACCTTGTATCCCCCACATTGGGGCATTGCTTCAATTAAACCGATTACTTCAATTCCTGCTTGGATTGCATGGTATCCCGCAATTAAACCTACATTACCTCCACCAACTATGAAAATTCTTTCTGCTGCTTTAACCAAATCGCGATTAACTATGGTTTGAAAGGCTCCCGCACCATAAACACCGGGAAGGGTGTTTCCTGGGAATACTAACATCTTTTCCCTGGCCCCTGTGGCAATAAGAAGGTATTTTGGCTTAACTAAAATATATTTTTTATTATCTTTCAGGATTCCCACAAATCCATCACTAAACACTGCCAAACAGACACTATTTAACCAGACCTGAACATCTGGAAACTCTTGAACTGATTCTCCAAGAATTTTTGCTATTTCTATACCTCTTTCCCCGGCATAAACATCTTCTTTGGAACCAAAAAACTTATGCGTTTGGAGTACTAACTTCCCACCAAGTCGATCTTTATCATCAACTAAAATTATATTAAGATGATTCTCTCCTAATTTCTTAGTGGCTGAAAGGCCAGCAGGTCCACCTCCTATTACTAGAACTTCAATTTCAACGATTTCAGAATCTTCTACATCTACCGGTTCATCTTCCGCCGGTAATTCTGGTAAGCCATTACAACTTTCAATAATCATATCCTCTGCAAGATGTGTCATACAGGCTTTAACAGGAATTCCATTAACAATTACATTACATTGAGAACATTGACCATTTGCACAAAAAATCCCTTGAAGACTTTGATCTTTAACGTGATGGCCAAACACTTTAATTTTATTGAGAAAAAGAGCAGATGATATAACCATTCCCTCATAACCAGCTAAGATATTCCCATCAAAGCTAAAATTAATTGATTTCCTTTCGGGTATATCTAAAATTGGATGATTTTTTATATCTTCCATTTAGACTCTTCTTTTTAATTTATAATTTTTAGATTTTTCGCGATATTTATAGCTTCTTATTAAAAAGCTGTTGTGAAATTGATAAAGCACAGTGTTTTCCACACATCGAACAGACATCTTCATTTATAGGATGCTTTTTTTGAGGTTCTGTCGGATCAATGCTATGTTCAAATTGTTTCTGCCAATTTTTCTGATATCTGTACGTAGAAAGACTCAAATCATTACTAAAGAGATAATTTAATCCAAATTTAAAGGAATCTCCAACATGAGCAGCGATACGACATGCAATTAGACCTTTTTTAATATCCTCTATAGAAGGCAAACAAAGATGTTCTGCGGGAGTTATTGCGCATAAATAATCTGCACCATATCCCGCAGCAAACGCTCCACCTATAGCAGCTACAATATGATCATAACCTGGAGCAAAATCTGTAGGAATTGGTCCTGCAACGAAAAGTGGTCTACGGTTTGCGATTTTCTTATATAATTTGATATATTTTATCAAATCTTTGGCTAGTACATGACCCCCTAAACTCTCTATGATGACTTGTACTCCTTTTTTATTCGCCTTCTTCGCAAGCTTGGAATTGAGCTTTATTTCAGAGAGCTGAAATTCATCAACAACATCATGGATACATCCACTTCTCATGGCATTTCCTAAGTTTAATACTGCATCATATTCGTAGAGTAGTTCAAGAAGAGAATCGAAATTTTGTAAAAAGGGATTTTCTATTGAGTTATTTACCATATAAGATGCAGTGTAAGAACCCCCCTTAGAAACTATTCCCATAATCCTCTTTCCTTTCATCCTTGATAAATTTTCAAGAGAAAAACCACCATGAATGACCACGGAACTTATTCCATCTTTTAATTGAGCTTCAATAGTTTTGAAGATTTTATCATCTGTTATATTTTTAACTGAGTTTTGTTCAATAAGGGTTTGATAAATTGGTACTGTAGTTATTGGAACAGTGGAATTCTCCAGAATTTTCTTTCTAACTAAGTTAATATTACCCCCCATTGATAAGTCTGAAATTGCATCTGCCCCAAATTCCTCCGCAACCTTAACCTTTTCTAATTCCTCATCAATGTTAGCTAGAGACGTAGATGTACCGATATTTACATTGATTTTAGTCCTAAATGGGAATCCAATACCTACTGGTTTATTATTTTTTCTTTGTATGACCACAGCTGAACCTTTTGAAACTGCCTTAAAGACAGTCCTAATATCAACATTTTCTTCTTGAGCAATTTGTCTTAGATTATCAGTAGCATTTTTCTTTAAAGCATCCTCAAAAATTGTCATAATAAATTTTATCTTACGTTAATACTCAATAATTAGTTAAAAATAAGGTATGCATTAATTTTTTATGACTTTGAAAAAAAACTAAAGCAAAAAATTGAATTTAAAAATTATTGATATGGTTTTATAACATTGATAATTTCAGGAAAATTCTCTTGTAAAAAGACTTTTATTATTTATTTTCTTTTTCTTTAATTCAAACGTTATTTCTTCCTTGCTTTCTAATCGAATAATATGAACCAAAAATTATATTCTCTCTTTATATTAATAATAATACAAAAAAACATTATAATAGAAAATAATTTTTCAAAAAGTTGTATATGATGATTTTTTATGTCTAATTGAGGAAATATCTCACATGAAACCATTTGGGTATATCTACCTTATTACTAATTTAATTAACAGAAAAGTTTACGTAGGAAAAACTGAATCAACAATAAATAAAAGATGGTATACTCATAATTGGAGAGCAAAAAATATAGATAAGGTGGAAAAACCTTTAGTAATTGATTTAGCAATTACTAAATATGGGGAAAATAGTTTTGAGATTGAGGAATTAGATAAAGCCTTCAATAAGGAGGATTTACTTAGAGTAGAAGCATACTGGATTAAATATTATGATGCTACAAACCCCGATAAGGGATATAATATAGATCCAATGGGAGAAATTACATATTCAGATGACTATGAATCAATTTGGCAAATACCAAATATTTCTGAAAAATCGATTCAAAAATATACTAAATGGAGAGAAAGCCTAATTAAAAAGAAATTACCTAAAGAAAGACAGCAAGAATTCAAGAGAGATATCAAATATTTGTCGGGGGTGCAATTAGAAAAGAAGTACAGTCTTTATCCAAACCGAAGAGCATTATTAAGAGAAATCAGGAGAATATTACAAGATGAAAGTATTGAGAGCATTGAACAAGCAAAAAAAGTAGTATGTGGTCAGGTTTATGATCCTAAGAAAAGAATACCACCAGAAAAAGAGGATGAATTTATCAAGGATTTCAAGTTACTTACAGGGATTAATTTAGAAAATAAATACGCTATAAAAAGGCGGGGATTAGTAAGGAATGTTAAAGAGATTTTCAAAAAACAAGGTCTCAGGTTACTAGATATTGCTACTACATTTGAAGAAGTAAAGGAAATTTTAGGGGGAAAAATATATGATCCAAAGAAAAGAATATCACTAGAAAGGGAACAAGAATTTAAAGATGATATTAAGAAAGGATTAAAAGAACGTGAATTATTACAAAAATATGGTTTGGGGACGTCCGTTTTTTATAGAGAACTTGAAAGAATACTTGGAGTCAAGAAATTAACAGAAATCAGGGAAACAGAATTTTATTCTCCTCCAATAAAAAAATACATTCCAAATGAAAGACAACAAGAATTCATTAATGATCTTAAAATATTATCTGGAAATCAGTTAGAAAAAAAATATGGTATAACTCATAGAAGTAGACTACTTCGAGAAATAAGAAGGGTGCTAGATAATGAAAACCTAAATTCCATGGAGTTTGTAAAAAAATTTCTTGGGGGAAAGGTTTACAGTAGGGCGGAATTAAAAAAGGGAGTTCCACTAGACAAAGAGCAAGAATTTAAAGAAGATATTAGGAATGGCATTAATAGAAGAGTTTTATGCAAAAAATACAAATTTGGAATAAAAGCTTTGTATAGAGAATTAGAAAGGTTATTCAATACAAGATTACTTGTAGAAGCTAGAAAAAAATGATAAAAAAGGAAAAAATCTAGTGCAAGAATAGTACATTATTTTTCTTGATGGGGTTCAATGAATTTTAATACATCTACATAATCAATGCCTAATTCTCTAACAAGTTCAATAGTCGGACAACCTCCATTTGTCCAACCTCGTTTCTTATATACCGCATCTTGTAACTTAACGTATTGTTCCTCTCTGTATTCCCTTAATATATTCATTTTTTCCGTGGTATCTTTTCCATTAAGGTTAACCCCTATGATTTTCTTGAGTTGATCATCATATCGTTCAGATCGGCTCTCATACTCGAGCATCGTTACTGGTCCAACTGCTCTGTAAGGTAAATTTGAATCGTGCTCTCGAAGCCCTTTACCCAACCGAATGTTAAAAATCCTTTGAAAAGTATATACCCTTTCAGACATTTTGAGAAGATCATCCGTTGTTGATTGACGCCCTGTTACTGCTGAAAAATATTTAGTGTACCATTCAATATGATCAGGGACTTTTGCTCGGATCAGTTCTCCCGTATCAGGATCTTTAATTGGAAAGTTTTTTTGAGACTCTGGTTGAATATCATTCCAGGGGAGCTTACAGAGTCCATTTAGCGAAAACCAGGTCCTCCAATAAGGGAAGAAACGCAGAGCATTAGCTTTATCTTCAAAAGTTGGAATTGAATTTCTAATCACATCCTCAAAAATAAGCCAGGCTTCGTCATGTTGAGGTCCTTTATTTGTCAGTCCATATCCCCCTTGTTGGGCTAATGATTCTTTGGTCACATATTCGGAAAATTCTAAACCTTTATGTTCCATTCCAATATCTTGTAAAAATTTAGGATCTGCTCCATAATCTTTAGTAAAAATTTTCTTCATTTCACTTATACCTTGCCCAACTATTATCCCAAAACCTTCTCCTTTTGCCATTTGGTGAATTAATTCTAATGCAGTTTCAGCATTTCCAAAACTAAGATCTAATCCACCAGTAATCTCTTTACTTAAGATACCCGCCTCATAGCATTCCATTACAAAAGCAATACCCGTACCCACACTTATTGTATCAAGACCATAGGTGTCACAATAAAAGTTAACTTCTAATACCCATTTGGGATCCCATACACCCCAATTTGAACCGCAACCGGCGATGGTTTCATATTCAGGACCATCCACAATTACTCTTTGACCTTTGAAAGGGCCAGTCATGACTTCATAGTTGTCTGAGTAATGTGAGCAACTGACAGTACATCCTATCCAACATCCATCTGCCCCTTCTTTTCCAGAATAGATACCTCTCATGATTTCCCTATTATAAGGAATGTCCTTTCCACTAATTTCTTTATGTCTGCCATATCTGAAATTTTCAGTTGGTAATAGGTCGGTAACATTCATTATATCAGGAAGATGTCCGGTACCTACTCTTCTCATTTCATTTTGAATAGGATCTAATTCTATGATTTCTTGACTATGAGCTTTCCCTAACTCTCTGGCGACTTCTAAATTATCAGGATTATTTGATTTTACAGTAATCTTTGGGGTTCGGCATACTAAAGCTTTAATATTTTTATCTTTGAATACAGTACCAATTCCACCTCTACCAGCTTGTTTACTTGAAGCCCAGTTCCGTCCTCTTACAAACCAGGAAAAATTTAACATACCCCATCTCGTATGTTTTGCAGCAGCTCCAGTACTAACTACGGAAACACGTTGCTTTTCATTTTCATCTTGAGCATATTTTTCAGTTAATTGTTGGGTAAGTTCATGTGAATATTCTGAGAGATTTTCTTCAGCCTCAACAGCTTCGATTTGGATTAATCCCTCAACACCATCAATGTATATAACAACTTCCTTTTCAGCTTTACCTTGAATTTCAATAGCATCAAAACCAGAAAATTTAAGATAAGGACCGAAATATCCACCTACATTGCTATCAACAATTATACCAGTTAAAGGGGAAATTGTTGTGACTATACTCTTGCCCGATCCTGGATAAAATACGCTTCCTCCTAATGGGCCTGATGCAATACAGATTTCATTTTCCGGGTCATCCCATTTTATTACTTTATCTTTGGGGAGGGCATTCCACATGAGCCAGAGATCAAAACCTTTTCCACCTATGAATGTATCTTTCATTCCATCTGAAACAGGTTTAATAGTGATTTCATTATTAGAAAGATTGATATATAAGGTGCGGTTCATGTAACCTTTTTGGGCATCACGTAGTTCATATTTTTTATCCGCAAAAATCAATAATATCACCAAAATAAATACAAAATAGACATTAATATGATATTGTGAAGAAAATATTAACTTTTTTCAATAATTTGGTTCTATTTTATCATATGAAAAAATCATATACATAAACATTTAGTTCTGATTGATAATGTTTTATAATTTTCCAGCGATGCTTTTGGCCCATTCACGAATTTCATCCCAATTTCTAGTATCGTAGACTCCTGGTTCTGTTTCATTAATTCCTGCTTGGACAAAATTTTCTTTTTCTGCGTCTAAGATTTTTCTATAGATTTTATTCATTTTATTATAATCCCACACTCCCCCAAACATGGTCATTGATATTGGACTTAAACCATATTTAGAAGCTTTATCTTCAAGGTATTTTTTAGTTATCCTATCAATCTCATCATTTTCCCCCTTATGTTCCATGAGCGCTCGCCCTCCTGATGATACGAAGATTGCCACTTTCTTTTTTTTGAGTTCACTGCTAAATTTCTTTAAAAATGCTTTAGCTTTCCTTGTCCACATATCCATTTTCATTCCGCTGCCAACTATTACAAGTTCAAAGTCTGCAATATCTTGGATCTTCTCTTTTTTAAGATCAACAACTTTTAGATTAAATCCTTCTTCTTGAAGGACTTGAGAAATTTCTTCAGCGGTACTAGCTGTTGCTCCATAACGAGTACCATACGCAATTAAGATTTTAGTTTTTTCCATTTTTTTTCCTTCTTATATATTTTTTTTCTCCAGCTATATCTCGTAATAATACTAGATAACTTTTATAAATAATTTAAATTTTTAAATCATATGCCTGCTTTAGCTCATCTTGGAATAGGTTTTGCAACCAAACGATTTGCTCCTCAAATACCTCTCTGGGCTTTATTAATAAGTTCCATGGTTCTGGATATCCTATCGTTTATTTTTATTTCTGCGCTGTGGATAACTCATGGACTTTTTATGTCAGTTATTTGGTCAATTGTTGCTTTCTTAATTACAGCTCTCATCACCATTCGTCTTAAAACAAAGAAAGAACAAGATAATAATTCAGCATTATGGAGTAAGGAAATTATAAATATTAGCATTGTTATCGGACTTCTTGTTTTTAGTCACTGGGTTTTAGATTTTATTGGATGGCCAATGAGTGTTATAGATCCTAACGCTACTGGGGTACCACTTCTATTTGATTATGCTGCAACCATAGGACTTGGTGTCTATAGTACATGGCTTGGTGCTTTAATAATGGATATTGGGGTATTTTTTGTAGGACTTGCAGTTTACCTTCATTACGTAAAAAAAGTTAGAAAAGTAAAATGAATTGCATAACAGTAATGAGGTTTCATTTTTATGGATTCGGGATGGAATTGAAGTTCTTCTACGGGATATGCTAATTGGCGATTTAGAGATTTTTCTCAATAAATTTGTCTAAAACCTCTTCAATAGTAGGGCTTTTTATAGCTTCAATATCGTAGCTAACTCTAACAATCGGTTTATTACTATTTATTAGTTTTTCAAGGTCTATTGGGCTTCCATCTAATATGATTTCAGCGTCTGCTTTATTCAGTGTGTCTTCCATATCCTTTATTTGTTGATCATTATACCCCATTGCTGGAACTATTTCAGTAATTTGTGGAAATTCTTCAAATACAGTCTTCATCGTACCTGATAAATATGGTCGTGGATCTATTATTATAGCTCCACTATTAGTGGCAGCAACATATCCTGCCCCATAAGACATATTTCCATGTGTCAGTGTTGGACCATCCTCAACCACTAGTACTCGTTTTCCACTTAAATCTTGATTACCTTCTATAGTTACAACAGAATTAGTATAAATCTTAATTGCGTTAGGGTTTAATTGATCAAGATTTTCTTCCACAATCTTAATATCATTTGGTCTAGCACTATTCATTTTATTGATAACAAATGCATCAGCATATCGTGCATTGACTTCCCCTGGATGATACTTCATTTCATGACCCGGCCTTAAAGGATCTACTACTATAAATAATAGGTCTGGGACATAGAATGAAATCTCATTGTTACCCCCATCAAAAATAATAACATCTGCTTCTTTTTCTGCTTCTCTAATTATTTTCTCGTAATCTACTCCAGAATAAATAACTAATCCTTGCTCAATGTATGGTTCATATTCCTCTCGTTCCTCAATAGTGCAGTCATACTTATCTAAATCGTCATACTTTTCAAATCTCATAACATTTTGTTTAACTAAATCTCCATAGGGCATAGGTTCTCGAATAGCAACTACTCGATATCCCTTATTTTTTAAATATCTATATATAGCTCTAGAAACTTGACTTTTTCCACATCCCGTTCTTACAGCACATATAGCTACAACAGGTTTTTTAGCTTTTATTTGAGTAAATTTTCCCGAAACTAAGCAATAATTCGCTCCTGCTTTAAGCACTCTCGAGGCTTTATGCATAACTTCCTCATGAGAAACATCTGAATATGCAAAAATAACTTCATCTATTTGTTTATCTTGAATAATATCTTCAAGTATTTCTTCTGAAACCATTGGAATCCCTTTAGGATATAGT
>JAGXNR010000089.1 GCA_019894875.1 Promethearchaeota archaeon
CAATTGGGGCTATTCTTAGTGTCAAACTTATGATGCAGGAATCATTTCAATCTCCCGATATTGGGAAAGAGATAGAAAATTCCGTTGAAGAGGCCCTAAGAGAAGGTCGGACCATTGATCTTCGAAGCGCTAACATGAAAACCCTTACAACAAAAGAAATGGGAGATTTAATAGCAGAAAAATTGAAATTAAGATTAAAGTCTTAAATCTTGATATCTTAATACTTCTCATCAATAGCAGAAAGCATAGACTTTAACTGATCGAATATATCTAATCTAAAGGCTGTGCCAATTCTGAAGAAGAAGAGATCAACTGTTCCTTTATCAAGTTGTTCATCAACATTCAATTCTTCTATTATCTGAGACCAACTAGTACTTTCCGTGGCTCTAATGCCAATTAAGATTACTCCTTTATCTTTAGAGTTTTCAATGATTTTAATAATAATCTCTTTCCATTTCGGATCAGCATTATCTTTCTCTCTTCTATCAAAAATACAAAATACTCCATCAGAACTTGAGATATCATCAGTTGCAGAATAATTATGTTGTTTAGTAATTAATCCGTTGGGATATTGGTAAACTTGTTCATCTTCATAATCTCTTACTAGAGATTGTTCCCCTAATTTCTTTATATTGGCAATAGCCTGAAGGCCTGGACTCCACATTGTATTTTCGGTTATAAAAGAAAGTGTTAAAACAATTTTTTTCTGAATAATAGACGATATTTTTTCAAATAATTGATCGCTTCGCATCTCATCTTCGATTTCTTTACTCTTCATTACATAATGATATGAAATCAAATTGAAAGCATCCTCTATATTCTCGCCTGTCAAAGCACTTGTCTCAATATATGATAATTTAATTAGTTCTTTCTCAGATAATTTATTTGCTTGTTTTACACCTTCCTGATAAAGGACATGTCGTTCTTCACTTAAGTCTGATTTATTACCAACTAATACAATAGGAATTTCTTCGTTAATTGTAAAATCTTTTAATTCTTGGTACCAATTTAGGACATTGTTAAAGGAATCTCGATTTGATACATCAAAAACAATAAACGCTGCCTGAGCACCTGAATAATAGACCTTTCGAAAACGACGGAAAAATTTTTGTGCACCAAGGTCATATAATGTCACACCAATCTCGTTCCCAAAAAATTCAAACGTGTGTGTTAAAACGTTGAGTCCAATAGTTGCTCTGTAATCTTCTGAAAACTTTTTTTCTACAAATCTACGGATAATAGAAGTCTTTCCAACTTCATGATCACCCAAAATAACGAATTTAAAACGATAATCCCCCTTTGTCGTTAAATCCATTTGATACAGCTGATTTTTCAATCGCTGAACATTTTCTGCTTCAAATTCAAAATTCGGTACTGATAACTGGATTGAATCACCATCTTCAGCAGTTAATATCTGAGCTGTTTTTTCAGCGAGAAATAAGCCATATGGTGAGATTTTCTCAAGCGAGGCCATATTGTTTAAAACTAAGCTTAAAATATGTTCTTCGTCAACAGATATAAACAAAAGGCGATGATCCTCTGTATCAAAACTTGTATTTCCAAATTTTTTAAATGAAAACTCGTTTCGCATTCGCTCTAAAACAGGATTTACTATAGAAGTTAAAACAGACACGAGTTCCATATCGATATCTTTCCTCTTCTCACCAGCGATAATAAGTCCTTCGCTGTCTGAAACAATAACAGCTTCTACTTCCTTATTTATCTCCAGAAATTTATGAAATAATTCATTAAAAACTTCATTCTTTCTTAATACCAAGGATCTTTTTACCTGACTATTTGTATCTATATTATAAACTTACACCTAACTATTTTTTATTTTTGTTAATAAATTATAAGATACACTTCACAAATTAAGAAAAAGAGGGGAATTAGAATATGATAAAATTAGAAAATTTTCTTAGGATAATATATTGAATCTAGCATAACAGACAATTCTAATTCATTTTTTTCTCTATAACAGAATAGTATTTATTCCTATGTGCTAAGGTTCAATATCCACCTATTATAATTGGTATCGAATTGTACTCAACATTACCTTGAGTTGATCATATATTTCTAATCGGTATTCGACGCCTAATTTGAAAAACAATAACGATACCATTTTTTTCTCTAACAATTCATTTACATTGAATTCTTCTAGTATTTGAGACCAGTCACTTTTATCAGTAACGCGAATACCTATCAAGACTACAGAGTTTTCCTTAACCCCATTGATGATTTTTACTACTGCTTCCTTCCATGCAGGATCGACATGATCCTTATACCGCGCATCAAATATACAAAACACACCATCGGCATTAGAAACTTCAAAGTTATGATAAAGAAAACTCTTTAATAGTATTCCATTTGAGAATTTGTACATTTTTTCTTCTCTTTCATCTTTGAGTTTCTCAGAATTTTCTAAACCATTGATCTCCGATAAAATCTGTAGCCCAGGACTCCAAAATTCATTTTCAGAAATAATTGTTAAGGTTAAAAGAGTATCGATACTTTCCCCTATTACTTTCTTTTCCTTCAATATATTATTTAACTCGTTCAATAAATCTTGTTTAACGATATTTTCTTCTTCTTCTTTACTTTTTGAAATATAATGATATGCGATTAATGTAAATGCATCTTCTACATTTTCACCTGTTAACGCACTTGTTTCAATATAAGATATTGCTATATTTGGTTCCTTCAGTAATTCATTTACCACACTAACACCATCTTCATAACTGACTTCTCTTTGGTCTTGTATATCGATTTTATTTCCAATTATAATAATTGGTATTTCTCTTCCTCCAATAAAATCTTCTAATTCTTTATACCATTCTTTTACGCTTTCTAAAGATTTTCTATTCGTGAGATCAAAGACTATAAATGCTGCTTGTGCACCTAAGTAATAAGTTTGCCGAAATCTCCGGAAAAATGTTTGAGCTCCGACATCCCAGAGGCTATAAACAATATTATTTCCATAGAATTCATAAGAATGACTTAAAATATTTAATCCTATTGTTGCGCGATAGTATTGAGAAAATTTATTTTCTACAAATCGTCTAACCAGACTTGTCTTTCCTACTTCATGGTCACCTATTATTACAAACTTGAATCGATATGTTCCGCCTTGATCTAATCGCATTTGATATATTTGGTTTTTTACTCTTTCTGTGTAAGCAGTTTCATCTGTTTCATACTCAAAATTAGGAATATTTAGCTGAATATTATCACCCTCTTCAGCATTTAAAATTTGTACTGATTTTTCTGCGAGTAAATATGCATAAGGAGAGGCTTTATCAACAGAAGCTAAATTATTTAAAACGAGACTCAAAGTTCTACTTTCATCTAAAGATATAAATAAAAGTCTATAAAATTCTGTATCAAAGCTAGCTGTACCAAATTTTTTGAAGGCAAACTCATCTCGTATCCTTTCTACGATCGGATTTATAATGGATGTTAAGACTGAGACAATTTCCATATCCACCTCACTTCTTTTTTCACCAGCGATGACGAAACCAAGTTGGTCACTCACGATCACCGCCTCTACGTCTTCATTTATTTGTAAAAACTGATTAAAAAGTTCAGTGAAGAGTTTATTTCGATTAATTGACAAGATTTGTGTTAGCCTTTATTTATGATATAGTTAAGATAACAATAACAGAAGTTTTATTTATTATTTATTAAATCGATTTTTGTAAAAGGAATACTTTTAAGTTTTTAGCCTATAATTTTATTATAAAAAAACCTATAGATTGTAAAATATAATTATTTAGGAAGTTAGTAATAGATTTATTATGCCTACTTGCATCGTTTGCCATTTAGAAATAGAAAATAATCCAGATGCTCTTTTTATGTGCACTAATGAACATCCTCTTCATAAAAATTGCTTAGCTGAATGGTTATTGCATTCACAAAATTGTCCATTATGCATTGAACCTTATTCGCAGAATGTTATCAGTCAATTTGAAGATCACCTTGAACAAAAAGAGAAAGAAAAGCAAGCGGCTATAGATGCTGAAAAAAAGAAAGAAGATTTAAGAAAAATGGAAGAATTAACAAATAACATTATTTTCTTAAAAGTTATTGAAGAGATTGAGCAATTAATTGAAGATAAACAATATGAGGAAGCAGTAGAAAAACTTTTGGAATTATATAAAGAAGGTTCATTTGATGCCAGAGACCAAAAGGTGCTATTCCTTTTAGGAAAAACGAATTTCTTGAAAGGACGATTTGACCTAACTATAAATTTCTTATTCAAACTCGTTAAAAAAAATTTTGAATATCCTGAGGGATTTCTATTTCTAGGAAAAGCCTATGAAAAGATTGGATTGCACGATAAGGCAAAATGGGCTTTTGATAGAGTTAAAAAAGAGTAGCTATTTTAAATAAATTGTATTATTTTACTTTTACTAAACTAAGATCCACTTCTACAAGATTTCCCTGTGAATGGTTTGTAGGTCCATATCCTTTTCCAATTCTCATACCATCTGCCTTTTGGATTGCTGCGGTTAAAAAGGCTTTTGCTATATGAACTGCTGATTTGATATCGTTTCCTTTAGCTAATTCAGCTGCTATAGCAGATGCAAAAGTACACCCTGTACCGTGAGTGTTTTTGGTTTTAATACGGGGAGCATGAAATTCTGTGAAATTATTGCCATCATATAGCAAATCAATAGCATTTTGAATATCGGGTAAATGCCCACCTTTAATCACCACATTTTGGGCTCCTTGATTATGAATTTCTTGAGCCGCCTCACGGGCATCTGTTAAATTTTCAATATTTATATTTGTTAATGCTTGAACTTCATGGTGATTCGGTGTTATGACATATGCCATCGATACGAGCTCTGAGATCAATGTTTCAATGGCTTCAGTTTTTAATAAATAATCCCCACTTTTTGCAATCATAACCGGATCTATTACTAAAAATTTGATATTGTATTTACGAGCTCTATCAGCTACAATTCGAATTATGTCTGTATTTACTAACATCCCTGTTTTCCATGCATCCGCGCCTATATCCGACATTATTGAATCAATTTGTTCCCCCACAAAACTAGGATCTATTTCATAAACTCTCTGAACACCCATAGAATTTTGTGCTGTAAGTGCCGTAATTGCGCTCATCCCATAGACTCCACGGGCAGAAAAAGTTTTCAAATCTGCTTGAATTCCCGCACCACCACCAGAATCAGAGCCCGCAATGGTTAGTACTTTTTTCATTTTCATTGTTAAAAATTAGGGCTTGTAAAATAATATATTATAGGATTATTTTTCTATAAATTAGAATTTCTTTTACTTTCCAAAGTATCTTTTAATAGTTTTATCGCACAAAATTCTCCACACATGCTACAAACTTCCTCATCATCTTCAGCACAACCATTTCGATAATGAATCTCTCTGGCTAATTCTGGATCAATTGCTTGTTCAATCATTCCTTCCCAGTTAAGATCTTTTCTTGCAATATCCATTTTGTAATCCCAATCTGAAACTCGTTTACCATAGCGCGCGATATTAACCGCATGGGCAGCAATTTTCGATGAAATAACACCTCTTTTGACATCATCCTTAGTAGGTAACCCTAAATGTTCAGAGGGAGTCACGTAACACAAGTAATCAGCACCAGCTAATCCAGCAAGTACTCCTCCTATAGCACCCACAATATCATCATATCCCGGGGCAATATCAGTAACCAGCGGACCTAACACATAAAATGGTGCCTCATCGCATAATGATTTTTGCATTTTAACATTTCTCTCAACCTCATTTGCGGGAATATGTCCTGGTCCTTCAACCATAACTTGGACATCAGCAGCCCACGCTCGCTTCACTAATTTAGAAATCTCAAGTAATTCTTGAACCTGGGCAAAATCGGTAGAATCAAAAATACTTCCTGGCCGCATCCCATCTCCAAGAGAAAGCGTGAAATCATATTCTTGGGCCATCTCAAGCAGATAATCATATCTTCTGTTGAAAGGATTTTCGATCTCATTTTCTATGATCCATGATGCTAAGAATGTTCCACCTCTTGAAACAACTCCCATTAATCTGGGATGTTTGATCAGATGTTTAACAATCTCTTGAGTGACTCCAACGTGAATAGTGAAAAAATCGACTCCTTCCTTTGCTTGTTCTTCCACTACGTTGAACATGTCATCCTCATCCATGTGGATGATAGCTCCTTTATTTTCAAGAGCTCTTAGTGCTGCCTGATAAATAGGAACTGTTCCTAAGGGGACTTTAACTTCATCAAGAATTCTTTTCCTAATCGTAATGAGATCAGCTTCGGTAATGCCAGTGCTTAAATCCATCACGGTATCCGCCCCAAATTGAACCGCAATTTTAGCTTTTTCTACTTCTTCATCGACATTACAACGAGTTTTTGAAGAGCCAACGTTAGCATTAATTTTAACTAATAAACCTTTCCCAATTCCTATGGGGGTGTCCAATTCTCGTCGATTCGATTTAGGAATAACAATTCTACCCTTCTCAACACCTCTTCTTATGAAATCTAAATCAACCTTTTCATTTTTGGAAACAATCTCCATATCTTTAGTAGAGTGGCCATTCCTAGCAGTTTTTATTAACGTAGACAAGTTTTTATACCTCTATTTCATAAATTAATTCTTAATAGGGTAAAAGTATCTCTATTACACATTAATTATGACAAAATTATATTCTTTTGTCTTCTGAATTAAAAATATAGTAATGAACAAAAATTAAATACAAGAAAATAGAAGAAATTAAAAAAAAATATTGAAATTTTATAATTTTATTTTTGATAAAATCATCATTAAGGAAGTTTCATCCCTAAAGATGCCAAGGCCTCCTCTACAGTTGCCCAAACTTCAATAGATGATTCATATCCCTCAACATCCATGAAAAACGCCCGTTGCTCAATTGCAAGCTTCCAAATTTCATCAAATTTTCCTTTATTTACACGTGTAACACTTAAAATTCTTATTCCCTCATCGGTTACTTTTACTGCCGATGGTATAATATTTTCTCCCAAAGAATTATCAGGAGGAAATTTTTGCAGGAATTCAAGATATTTTTTTGCAACTTTAGACGCTATGTGACTAGGGTATTTTACAAATGAAACTAAATATGGCATGATTTTTACCTCTTTAAGATTTATTTCTAATTAAATTGGATCCTAGATTATTTCATTTCCAAGATTTAAAAGGTTTGACATTTATATCAAAACAGTACAAGGAAATAGGAAAATTAGCTTTTATTGTTCATTTATACTTTATGCTTAGTATGAAATTCTCTAAATGTACATATTTTGTCCAAAGCTTTAGCGGCTAATTCAACAGATTCGAATACAGGGATTTTCATTTTAAATAATTCTCGCTTAAAGTGAACTTTATTTGCGTAATCACTAGTATCATCAACAATTTTATATGCTATGCATATCAATGGTTTTTTCATTTCTTTATAAGCCCGTTTAATTGTTTCGAGAAATATATGGTTGAAATCATATGTTTTTATAAAAATTACCGCAGAGATATTAGGATCAGAATCTAAGGTCACCAAAGTTTTATAAAATGTTTCAGGATGTCCCATACTTCCACCCAAATCAAGAGGATTTCGAAAGATTGTGTTAACATCGGGTACGAATTCTTTAAATTTAGCTGCTGTTTCTGGAGCAAGTTTAGGTACTTTTAGGTTATATCTCTCAAATGTATCTGCAGTTTCAATTGAAGCACCACCTCCACCTGTAGTAATACCCATATTTCTGTTCATTGGCATACTACTGATATGTTGAAATATCATTGCTAGATTAATTAATTCATTGGAATCTTTAACCATTAAAGCACCAGTCTGCTTTGCAACTGCTTCCCAAATCTTTAATGAGCCTGCTAAACCCCCAGTATGAGACATAATTGTTTCTCGAGTTGCTTCACCGCTTCCTACTTTCCAAAGAATAACCGGTTTTCCCTTGAGTGTTAATTTATTGACTACTTTTATAAATTTTCTGCCAATTTCTTGACTTTTGATATTTTCCACATAAAGAGCAATGATACTTGTTTCATCATCTTCTAAGAAATATTCTAAAAAATCGACAAAATTTAAATCAATTTGATTTCCAATTGAGAGAATTTTACTTGGATTTGTTCCATAAATAGATTGCCCTTTTGCAGAAATGTATATAGCTAAACCTCCAGATTGAAATACCCCTCCAAAATTGCCTGATGCATTAGTAAGCAGACCACGGGAAAAGGTAATTTTGTTTTTTGGAACAAAAATCCCCAAGCAATTTGGACCTATTACTCGTATATTATATTTTTTTACAACTTCCAGAACCTCTACTTCTAGATGGTGATTACCAACTTCAGAAAATCCTGAAGAAAAAATAGTAGCGAAAGAAACACCCTTCTTACCACACTCCTCAAGGACAGTTGGAACAATTCTTGCAGGAACGGCAACAATTACATAGTCAATGGGTTTATCATCAGGAATTTCCAAGACAGACCCATACACAGGAAAATCTGCGATTACTTTCCCCTTTAAGCGAGGATTAAAGATGTAGATTGGTTTGTCAAAACCACTATTTTTAAATGTGTTGACCCAATATCCACCACCCCATTTTTCCGTAACACCGATAATCCCTACAGCTCGAGGATTAAATAATTTTTCGAAATCAGTCATTATAAAATCTCTTTAAGATACATCAATAATTGGAAGATAAAACAATTGTATTAAAAAAATTAATTATTGCACAAATATTTATTTAATCAGATCTACTAAAAAGATTACTACTATATTATAACAAGATTATAAGAGGTAAAGCTCAAATGGTCAGTGAAGGTATGAAAAGAGTAATTGATTTATTAAAGCAACAAAATGAACAAGATACAAAAAAAAGAATTGAAGACGGTCGTAAAGCCATGGAACAAATGGCTCAGATGGAAAAATTTCCCAAAGATGTCAATTTTGATGAGATTAATGTCAATGGTATTCCTTCATTATGGATAAGTACACCAGAGGTTGTAAAAGAACACGTTGTATTATATTTACATGGAGGGGGATATGTTGAGGGTTCAAGGAATACTCATAAAGGTCTTGGATATAGAATTTCACAGGTGTCAAAATCCCGAATTTTATTGATAGACTACCGACTTGCGCCAGAAAATCCTTATCCCGCAGCTCTAGAAGATTCGGTTGCTGCTTACAGATGGTTGATTGATATCGAGGGAATAAATCCTAAAAATATAGTAATTTCTGGAGATTCTGCTGGAGGAGGTTTAACAGCGGCAACAATTCTAAAATTAAGAGATACAGGCGTCGAATTACCCGCCGGTGGAGTTTTACTATCACCCTGGACAGATTTAGATATAACAGGTGATTCAGTTAGAACTAAAAGAAGAATTGATCCATTTATAGATGCAGGTGGGCTCTTTTTTATGGCTAACTTATATGCTGGGGACGAAGACCTTAAAAATCCTTATATATCACCGTTATATGCAGATCTAATGGGATTACCGCCCCTATTAATACAAGTGGGTAGTGCTGAAGTAATTCTTGATGATTCTACACGATTTGCAGAAAAAGCAAAATCCGCTGGTGTGGATGTAACACTAGAAATTTGGGAGGATATGGTCCATGTTTTTCAAGCATTCGCTCTTTGGGCACCTGAAGGTGAGCAAGCGATTGAAAAAATTGGTGAATTTATTCAAAAATTAATGAAAGAGTAAATACAAATAGTTTAAATCTTTTTACTTTTATATTACTATTCAAATCCAATCTTCAATTGCTTTAATAATTTAATTAAAGATACAGTTAATTGATAATCCTTTAATTCATTAAACGGAACAAATTTAGCATCCAAGGCGTCATCATCGGCAATAGGTGCTTGATTATCATCTCCTTCTATTTGTTCTACAAAAAAATTGAGGAGAACGTAATGATATTCGATTTTCATATCATCGTCAAACATGATTTTATCGATAATTCCAGCTAATTTTGACACTTTTACCTTAAAACCAGTTTCTTCAAAAGCTTCTCTCTCAGCAGCTATTTCAACCTCTTCTCCTAAATCTACATGTCCCCCTGGGATTGACCAATATCCAGCGTCGGGATTATATTTTCTTTTAATTAAAAGTAGATGTTTATCTCTGATTAGAAGGATACCCACTCCGACATGGGGACGTATTGGATATCTTCTTGTATCAAAGGCAGTAATTTTTTCCCGATCAACCATAACTTTACATTTTATAATATCTTTTAAGTAGTATTAGAATTGAGTAATTATAAAGATTAATTATTTACTAAAATAAGATGGTACGTCCATGGTATTGGCCTAAAGAAGGACAACCCCATAGAACAGTCCCCTTTACATGGATTATTAAAGGAAAAATGGGTGTTTCATGGTGGCCAGATCCGTCAGTAATTGAAATCTATCGAAGAGAAGGAATTAGAACAATCATAAATTGTTCTGAATTTGATAACCAGCAAGAAATTCCTAAAGAATTTAAGTATTTCAATATCAATATACCAGACTATGGTACACCTACAGATGTTCAGTTAAAAAGGTTCTTTAAGATAACTAGCGAGGGGAGTGATATTAAATATCCTATTGTAGTGCATTGTGTTGCAGGTTGTGGAAGATCTGGCATAATGATTGTAGCATGGGCTGCTTAAAATCGCAAAAAAATATCAAAAATCTAAAATGTAAAATATTTAAGAACGTAATATATAAAATTATTAAGAATACAATTTTCTTTAAAGCAAAATTACTCTTAATTATAGATGCCTATGCAACGATCAGACTATGTTTATATGATTGCCGATAATATTATGGTATATCAAATTACTCTCCCCTCAGATCTTGAAGGAAATAAATTGCACGAGCATCTTAATAAGTATGATGAGAAACACCTTGAAATTATAG
>JAGXNR010000008.1 GCA_019894875.1 Promethearchaeota archaeon
GAATTAGTCCTTAGAGAAAATAATATAACAGATTTGCCAGATTCAATTATTAACTTAAAGGCGCTTAGTGGATTATATCTAAGTAAAAATAATATTAGTAATCTGCCTCCCTTATTTGGTAAACTTGACAATCTGGAAGTTCTCAGCATTTCAGATAACCCTATATTCAAATTGCCGGAATCAATATACTTCTTAAAAAACCTAAGAAAATTGTATATAGGCAACACACACCTAAGAAAAGACCTGATATTCTTAGGCGACTTTAAAAGTAAATTACTAACTATCTATGATTATTAAATAAATAAAAAAAGAAGAAAAAAGTTTACTACCTTAAGTCAATTATTTTGGAGTCTTTCTCTTGTTTCTTGAAATTCAACTCGTTCAATACAAATCAGTTCTTCGACGCTTATTATACTCAAAAAAATTCTTTTATCAGGTGAAATGTTGAGTTTATTTAAAGAAAAAAGTGCGACAAGAAAGTCTTATGTCCGAATTTAGGACTTGAGAATAAAAACACATAAAGGTGGTTTTCAAAAACTAATATCGAGATGACCGATAATGGCTATCCAAACATGCATCGTTAGTAATGATGATGAGTGAAGCTTTGGGGACAATGTACCTTCAGCATTTAGCTATGAGGTGGTCTGAGGGGCTAGCCAAGGAACCTATGGGAAACTAACGTGAAGGTGCGATAAACCTCGTTATTAAAAATCGGCGAAATATAGCTGATACGCCGAGACCAAAATGGTGAGTTGCCGGGTAGAAATGGTTTTTTTTCATTTCTTTGTCATTCATTGCGCAACCGGGGGAAAGTACCTCCCTAAGGGTTCTGTTGAACGTCGGACATAAGGAACTTGGTAAACCCAATAAGTCCCATATGTGTATGTATTATGGTATCCTGACCGTGAGGAAAGGGGAAGACTTAGTGGGTAGAGGATGCTGGAAAAAGCGAATGCCATGCTGTAATGGTATGGATAGGGTTGTAGTAGCGATCGAACTACAGAGATACCCAACCTGAAAGGGTGCTGACTTCCTAAGCAGGTCTCAACGAAAGAAACATATTGAGAAATCTTAACTGGAGGTGAAGTTAGACGATGTGTGAAAGCATTGAACAGAACAAAGGACGTGTAGTAGATGGGGATAGTATCCAATGGGATATTCTCAGACGACACGTAAGACGGCTTCAAGAACGAATCTTTCGAGTTGAGGCGCGAGCCCCGTGCTGGGAAACTCGCACGCGGGGTTCCTAAAAGAGGAAGAGGATAGCAATATCCTCTCCTTATTTAACTCCGAGAGTGATAAGTAATTTATAACACCCCTTGGCTTTCAAAGAAGGTGAGGCTAATTTTTTATTTAAAAATCCCCCAATAATAGATAATTATTATGGCAGTAGAATCAGAAGATTTGGATTTTATGTATGTTCCTGAAGTTGATCTCATTGAATGTCCAGTTATTTCGCTATGCAGACTCCCGAAACACGCCTTTCTCTGCAAAACACCTGATTGCAGGGAATTATGCTCTGAATATCTTACCAAAGTGAAGAATCTTTAAATTCATGGAATAGGGTAACAACAACACGCTCAATTCAAGGTAAAAAGAGATGAAATGTTGTCCCTTTCCCTACCTCGCTTTCGATATAAATTCTACCTTTATGGGCTTCGATTAAATCTTTGGCGATCGCTAACCCTAATCCCGTACCAGATACCCCATTGACATTACTCGAACGGAAAAATCGCTCAAAGATATGAGATTGATCTTCTTTTGGGATGCCACGGCCATAATCTTTAAACTGAAAGAGGACTCCGGGAGTCCCATTTAAATTATACTTACCTTGATAGTTTTTTATTGCTCGAATCTCTACTCTCGAATTCTCACTTGAATATTTTATTGCGTTATCAATAACTATTCGAAAAATTTGGTCTATTCTTTTTGGATCTCCATTTAATCGGAGTTCTTTATCTATATCAAGCTTAAAATATATATTTTTTTCTTTCCCCACAGGCTCTAGAAGAGAAAGAATTTCTGCAATAATATCTGTGGGGCTGAATTTTTCGATATTTAATCGTAGTCGATTTTCATCAATCCTTGAAACCATTAAGATATCTTCTGCTAATTCGTTTAATGAATGGAGGTTTCTTGAGATCCCATCCATCAACTTCATTTCCAACTCCTCATCAATAAGATCCTTATGGTGAGTGAGATAATCCATTGACATTAGCAAGACTGTGATGGGTGTCCTTAATTCATGTGACACTGTCGAGATTAATTGAGATAAATGTTCCTCTGCCTTTTTACGTTCTGTTATATCCATTCCATAAATATTCACATAATCCATCTTTTCGACAGGAGTAATGGCTAGTGTATAGGTTCTGCTATTTAGTTTGAGATCTAACTCTTGGATTTCGTTATCCGTAAGAGCTTTATTAATTGATTGTTCTAATACTTTTGGAACGAAACTACCCTCATCTATGTTAAATAGGTTTTTACCAATTTTATTGGTATAGGTTACACGTTCTTTGCTTACTCTTAAAACCGGATTGGGATTTTCTGAAGGAAAACGTGATAGAATAAGTACTTCTTCTTCAGCTCTCTTTCTATCAGTAATATCTCGGAAAATGGATTGAAAATATTTTTTCCCGATTAATGTTATTACTTTTGTGGTTACATATATATCTTTAATTTCCCCACTTTTAGTACGAAATTTTGTCTCAAAATCGTCTCTCCCCTCTTTTAAAATCTTTTCTACATGTAAATTTGTTTCTGTCGGACTTTCTAGTACTTCATAATCGTTTATATTTAGTTTTTCAAATTCTTCGTGAGTATAGCCTAGCATGTTGCAAAGTGCATCGTTGAATTCAACGGCTCTTAGAGTATCAATTTGAATTATGCTTATACCATCAGGGGACTGCTCAAAAGTAGTACGATAGCGTTCTTCAGCTTCTGCAAGTAACACCTCAGCTTTCCTCAATTCGGAAATATCTGTAGCGACACTAAGAAGGGATGAATATTTTGCTTCCTTGTCTTGTATAGGTTGCTCTACTATCCAAAAGGTTTTGTTACCAGAGGGTAATTCAAAGGTTCGTTGATATGATCTACTCCTCCCCTCTCTAATTAACTCCTGGTTGCTATCTATGTATTCATCGGCTAAATTTTGTGGTAAAACTTCATGAAGTGTTTTTCCTATGAAATCTTCTTGCAATCCACCTAATTCAGCTGCGGCTTTTTCGTTAACTAATAAATATTTCCCATTCTCATCCAGCATTGTTATTCCTGCTCCCGAATGTTTAATTATATTTCGTAACTCCAATTCACTCCTTGAGATTTTCCTAAATAATAGATCAAATGGATCTTTGATCCCAATTTGAATTATGGATTTGTAGAGCAGATAAAACGCGACAATCTTAAAGATGTGCCCGACTAAATTAGACAAATCATAAACATCAATATAAAACGTGAAAGTTAACTCTGCGATCATTGTAGTTACAATTGAACTGATAATTAAGGTTAGAACCTTTTTATCAAATTCTGTTCTGTTTTTGATGATCATCAAGAGAGAAACAAATAGTATAAGACTAATTAAATATTCACTGATAATTTTAAAAGGAGTTAGACCATAGTTTTCAATATAGCAAACTGGGAAATAACCATTAAAAATAAGAGTAAGTAATAAAACTGTGATAAGAAAATAAGAAAATATGAGGTATTTTGGTTTGATACTTCTTCGTATCAAAAATGTGGAAATTAATAAAGAACTCGCTTGAAGATACCGAGCAGCAATCCATAATGACGTTGGGAGATTAGAATTAAAGTCTTCAAAAATTTGCATTCCTTTGTAAGAAAGCGTGTGAACTAAATCAATGACAGCAATAAAGAGAGATGACACTCCAAGATTTAAAAAAAAGGAAGCTTTTACATATTTACGCGAATTCCAACCAACTAAAAACACTCCCCCGACTATAATTATGCTAAATATCTCAGCAATACTATGGAATAATAAATAGCTATAGAAACTTGTTAAATATACAAAATATAGCCCTAAAAGGAAGATTGTTATTTCTATTATTTCATATTTTACTTTTCGTTTAGTTGCAAGATTATTATTTTCCAACATCTACTCTAGGTTTTTTTATTACAATTTTGTGTATAATTGTATAATAATTTATCGATAACTTTAGAGTGTTATCGTTCAAAAATCCATCAAGTTATCATAGTTTTCTCAAAAGTAGCATAAATCGCAGTCTTATGGAGGGAGTAATTAAAATTGGGTGGAGTTACCTGTTTTATCTTTCTAATTAACTGATCAATATCATTTTCATTGGATTTGAAATCTGAATCGAATTTATGCAGAAAAATTGAAAAATCGATATCATTCGGGTTAGGTATTTGATGTATTACTCTATTCAAATATTCGAGAGCTTCATCATAACGATTTGTATCTTGAATGTCGATAACATATATTATTTTACTTGCTCCAGCCAAAATAACCGTGAAGTCATTCATGTATCCATCACGGAATGTTTCTTGACCACCGAGATCTACAATTACATAACTCCTATTTAAGTTTTTAAAATTATCCCAATCCGCACCTCTTGTAGGCCGAAGAGCGTTAAAAACCGATATTTTTTTAATTCCTTTCAAACAGGTGAGTATTGATGTTTTCCCACTATTATCTAATCCCATCAAGAGGATTTTTACTTGATTCTCCTTAGAATCATCGCTTTTTGTATCAATCATGGTTTATTTAATCAAAGGGTTATTAATTATTCTTTTAAGGAGATAAGACATCTTCTATATCCTTTTTCTGTAAATCTTTTAATCTCTTTCTATTAGTATTTAAAACTATAGCGGTTATATTGTTAATTAGCTCGATAATTTCACTATTTTTAATTGTATAATAATTAACTTTGTTCTTCTTTTCAAAATCAATAAGGTTATTCTCAAAAAGCATGTTTAGGTGTTTAGAAATGGTTGATTGCGATCTACCTAATTCTTCCTGAAGTTCTGAAGAATTTAATTTACTCTTTTCTAAAAGATGCAGAATATCTAACCGAATGGGGTCTGCTAACGCCTTCAAGAACTCAACTGTAAATCTTTTTAATTCACTCATGAAACTCCAATATTGTGTTTTGTAAGAATGTGTTTTTTTAGCTTTTTAAAGGTTATTTTAATGGAATATTAGTTTTTTCTTATTAATACGAAAATCACAAAGATTTAAATATTAATGTATCGTAATATTACTATATCGCAATATCGCGATATGCGAATATCGATTCAGTTTTTATAAAAAAATTAGTGAAAAAAAATGATAAGTGAAAAAATAGGAATTGATAGTATCGATTGCCAGATAATGGAGTTAATCCAAAAATCCCCAAATCTCACCCATACGGAAATCGCGACTCATGTAAACCGTAGTCAACCGACCGTAGGAATGCGTATTAAAAAACTTGAGAAATTAGGTGTTTTAAAGTACCAAGCAGGTATAAATATCAAAGTTGCAGATCTTTGTTTTGCCCGAGTAGAACTTCAAACAAAAAATCCAAAAAAAGCGATTGAAATTGTAAAAAGATGTCCTTCAATGATCAACGCGCTTAGGATCAGTGGATCCTCAAATTTATCCATTTTCATGGTTGGTATAGATTTCAAAGTCCTCGATAATATTGTAAATATCAACTTTCGAAATAATCCGGATGTTTTCAACGTACATATGGATATAATTGAGGATGTTGTAAACGATTTTGTTTTACCGATAGATTTAAATCTTGATAATAACCAGTTAACGTTAACAAAGGATTGTTGTTGTTGTGGACAATGTACATGTCATCTCAATTTAATTTAACCTTCAAATATTAAATTTTATTAATTCTCCTTCTAAAATCTGTCGTTTGTAATTGAGGTAATAATTCATTAAGATCTCACATCTATATTTGTGAGTATTTGTGAGTTATTGTTGTTAACTTAGAGTTTGATTGTAGAAAATAAAATTGTTAAAAATAAAAAAATTTTAGATATAATTAATTTTAATTCCCCGTGCTGATCAATGGTTTCCTAGTTTTCTTCTTTAAATAAATTACCAATCCCAAAATTAGTATGAATGTAAAGAGTAAGTGAAAACTACCAAAAGAAATACCGTTTCCCCCTGCAGCAGGCGGGATAGGGATGCTTGTATACATTATTTCTGCATCAACGCCCCATACACCGGGGGTGAAGTCATGCCACACAACATGTACATTATTGGCGTCAGCTACAATTGAAACTTCTTGGCTCATATGATCATTCCAATAACTACCATTTACTCCATCTGAAATTACGGTAGCATCAGACCATCCATCTGCTTCAGTATAATTAGCGTACATTATTTCCTCATCAATCCCATCACCCCCACCCCAGATTCCCAAAGTATCATCTTCCCAGGCAACATGTATTGTACCGCTTGGGTCGACCGTAATAGAAGGATCTACACTTTCTCCGTTATTCCAAAAGATACTGTTATATCCATCTGAGATCACAATAGGAACAGCCCATCCAGAAGGTAAATTATAATTCGTATACATAATTTCATCATCGCTACCCCACGCTCCATCAGTAGAATCATCCCATACCACATGAACAATGTTTGAGCTGTCAATAGCAATGTCCGAATTTTCGCTAGAACCATCATTCCAATAAATATCATTAATCCCATCGGAGATGATTGTTGCATTAGACCAACCTAATCCTTCTTTGTAAATAGCATACATTATTTCCCAATCTAAGCCCCATACACCGTTTGTATCATCTTCCCAGACCACATGAATATTTCCAATATTATCTGAGGCGATTGCTGGATCCCAGCTGCTGCCATCGTTCCAATAAATACTATTATATCCGTCAGAGATGATAGATACGTTTGTCCATCCCGTGGCTAAAGTATAACTAGTATACATTATTTCCGAATCATAACCCCACACACCATTAGAATTGTCACCAAAAACAACATGGATTTTATCATTATTATCAATGGTGATTGCTGGTTGAGAACTATCATCATTATTCCAATAGGCGTTATTATATCCATCAGAGATGACTGTTGCATTAGACCATCCTGTAGCTGTAGTATACTTAGCGTACATTATTTCTGAATCTATACCCCAAATCCCGTCTGTATAATCTGCCCAAACTACGTGGATATAACCTAAACTATCAATAGCAATATCAGGGATACCACTCCATTCATCGTTCCAATAGACATTATTATAACCATCAGAAATAACCTTAGCAAACGACCAACCGATACTTGATGTATGATTAGCGTACATTACTTCAGAATCATTACCCCAAGATCCATCAGTATCGTCTGCCCATACTGCATGAAGATTACCTGAGCTATCTATAGCAATCTCAGGATAACGACTCATACCATCATTCCAAATAATATTTTGAATCCCATCAGAAATTATTGTGGCATTAGTATAATCCAAACTGCTTGTTTTGACATTGAATTCTGGTTCAATTAAGTCGTTTTCATGGGATAAATTTAGTGTATTAGCCGTAAATAACGCTAAAGAAATAATAAATACCAAAGGTACAATCAAGATATTGATTCTTATTTTTTTTTGTATCATAGAAAAAACCCTCAAATGATTTTTAATGATATTATAGATGATTACCAGATATATAAAATTAATAGTTTATTTAGAATCAAAATAATTATTGCTTATTTAATCCGGAACTCTGGGTGGATACAAAATTCAGTGATAGAGAGATGGTTTAACCGTAATTTGTATTTTAATTTATTAACTTACGTATTTCTCGAATTAAATAAATTAAAACTCCTAAATTTCTAATAGATAATCATCGAGTAAATTTATTAAATACTAACCAATATTATTCAAGGTAATAACGTCAAATACAAAGATCGTTGTTATAAAACAAAAAGTGAAAAAATATGAAAGGTAATAACGTAAATACAGGTCAAATTTTAGGAATTCTTCTTATTTATCTTGCAATCCAAACACCTATATCGGCTCTTATAAACAATTTTGACGCGTTTTCATTTTCATTGTTTATATCGCTTTTTCTTTCAGTTTTCGGAATTATCCTAATTTCTTATTCCACACTATAAAAAATCAAAATCAAATTAATTTTTTTTTAATTTAATATAAGATGATACCTACAGTCATTATAATGCTGGAATTGTCTAATGAGAAACAGGTACAACACAAAATCCTCTATCTTACGAAAACTTAAAAGAATAGGAAAGTAAAAATATTTAAAACCCAACACTTAATTTTGTACTTACCCAGAATTCTTCCTTTTTTAACATAGGTTAATGCTATTAGGGAACAAAAGTAGAAAAGTGGGGAAAAAGACAAATTTGAATTAGACGAATTTATGAGCGCCTTCAAGCCAATTAATAGATAGATCCAAATTATTTTACCCTGAGAGATTTTTTCAATGAGTATAATCCTCTAATCTATTGTAATCGCTCTTGATTTGCATGCTGTAGTACACATGTGACATTTTACACAGCGATCTTCACGATCTTCTACAACAACACATTTAGGAACAGAATCCTTATTAATAACTTCATATATTCCTCTAAAGCAAGCCTCCTCACAAGAAAATTCACGGCAATCTCGACATTTACTTACATCAATATGATGAAATTCATAACTTTCAATGTTACTCTGATCCCTTGCTTCACTCATTATAAGTAATCATAGAAAAAAATGCTTTTATCTATTTAGTTTATAGAGTATAATTCTTTTCTTAACTAAATAATATTAAGTAGAATGAGATCAAATAATCCGTTTTTTTATGACTATACAAAAATTTCCTATTTTGGAAATACCGAATCTTATGAAGGGAACATTCATAACAAGACCAAATAGATTTGTTGGCGAAATAAAGTATAAAGGAAAAACTGAAACTGCCCATATTCATGATCCTGGCAGGTTAAAGGAACTTCTCATACAAGGGACGGAAATATTATTTACACATTCTCAAGGAAAGCTAAAGTACTATGTAAAAGCCGTAAAAAAAGGGGACGAATGGATTCTAATAGATTCAGCACTTCATTCTAAATTGGCTATGAAAATTATGAAGCTCTTACCGGAATTTTCCAAGGTTAAAGAAATTAAAAAAGAAGTAACATTTGGGAAAAGTAGAATAGATTTTACTCTTGATAAGGTTCCTTTAGAAGTAAAAGGTTGTACTCTGGTTAGAGATGGGCTCGCATTATTCCCGGATGCTCCAACTGAAAGAGGGACCCGTCATGTTGAAGAGATTATTAAACAAAAAGGGATGATTCTAATCTTGATATTACGGAAAGCCCGGGAATTTGCTCCCAATTGGGAAACGGATCCAAAATTCGCAAAGAAATTGAGCGAAGCGAGGAAAAAAGGGATTAAAATTATCCCTGTCCAATTAAGTTTTGACGGAAAAACAATATATTATCATGGGAAAATTCCATTATCAAACTTCTAAATACTAATACAATTTTCCAAAATATAAAATTGAAAATAACTACTTTTAATGCATAATAGTTGAATCTAAATTTAGTCAAAAATATCTTATTGGGATGACAATCTTTTTGTTTTTAAGTATATACCTCGCCTGTGTAATAGCATTCGGTATCATCATGATTATAATATATATCAGAAAGTATAGAAAGCTTCCTGTTGACGTTTGGAAACCAGGCGCGGCTTGGACTCGAGCTTTAATCTACTTCTCGTTTTGCAACATTGTCATCGTAACTTCTGGGACAATGGAACAATTAATGATTCAACCGTTATTCACTATAGAGCAAATAACAAATATATCATGGGTAGTATATTGCATTTTCTGCTTTATCTATGTTTTTTTTGCATATTGGATTTTGTGGTCTCGGATGACGCTTACATTCGACCGTAAATATTATCTTGGGACGGAGGTTCTATTTGGTATCATGTGGGGATTTTGTACGGGTGGGCTACTTCTTTCATTTTATCATTTGTGGAGCTTAACTGGTGCCTTTTGTTGGGCTAGGTATCTACTAAGTTTCGGAACTATGGGTTTATGGCAATATTTCATCCAGGATTACTTCTGGGATGTTTATGTTAGCCCAGAACACGATACACCGAAATCAATTCTCATCAAAACCCTCGTCAGCCATATCCCTAATATGATGATTTCTTTAGGTTTTCTTACTATTTGGGGTAACTATTCTATATTTATTGTAATTTTTATCATTGCATTAGTGGCATCAACAATTTTTCAGAGATTCCCCGCACCCTGGGCTAAGGAAAAATTTCATGCCCCAATGACCAAACCAGGAATTGGTGGCTTCTTACGTGGTGCGGGATATTTAGGGGATATTGACAACACTTCTTAATATCGTTATTCTTTTCTTAAGTCGTAGTAAAATCTTTTCATTCAAAGAATAAAGTAAATCCTATAATGATTTTATAATTAGCTCTTTCCACTCCAACAACCAGGTTTTTAATTCATTGAAATTTTGAAAAGGAAAACCTGTTTGTAATTGCAAATCACCAACATCAATTTTTGGAGAGGTGATAAGTTTATTTATCTGATCTAGTGCCAAATTATAATCGTTTTGCAAAACCCATGCTTTCACGCGATCAATAGTCATGTCAAAAAAATCATCCTCACATCCACAACCGGGAAAACAATTGTTTGTAGAAAGCATAAGATCCCATAATGGTGATTTAATCTTATTAGTTTCATTCGGAGTGTATGAAGTTTTCATTCTAATCATGTAAATGAATTGTAATTTAATAATAATAATAATAGAATAAAAAATATGGAAAATAAATTTATTATCAAATAGTCTTTAAGAGTTAGAATCATTACAATGGCTGTGCTAGAAAAATTTCCAGTTATAGATGTAACCGGGAGTCCTGAAGAAATAGGGACACAACATGGAAAATTATTGAAAAACAGGATAAACCAAACAATTGAATTTTATAGTGATGTAACCAAGAAATTAGATGAAGAGGGTCGGGAGCGTAATAGAAAGTATATTTTAAATTCAGCTAGAAATTTTAAAAAGATAATTCATGCTTACAATTCAGAATATTCAGTGGAAATTGAAGCAATTGCAGAAGCAGCGGATGTAGATCCTCTATGGATTTATGCCATAAATTCAAGAAGTGAAATTATGTCAAATATGGAGAATGGGACTACTGAGTGTACTGCATTATATTTCAAAAATCCAAGGGTTCTTGGTCAAAACTGGGATTGGGCTGCAGATTTTGAAGAACTAGCCTTTGTTATGAGATTGACCAAACCAGATGGTCACAAAATAATTCAGGTAACCGAACCGGGGATGATTGGTAAAATTGGATTTAATAATTCAGGTTTGGGAGTTTGTTTAAATTTCCTTCGTATAGAAGAAGAATTAGATGGATTACCAATTCATATTATTCTTCGTGCTCTGTTAGATAGTAAATCTATTGAAGAAGCCAAAGATTTAGCTAAGAATGTGGGTAAAGGTCAATCTGGGAATATATTAATGGGTGATAAAAACGGAAAATACCAGGATATTGAATTTGGGGGTAATGAAGTCTATATTTTAGATTCTGAAAATAATCATTTTATTCACACCAACCATTTTTTGATGAATGAAAAATTAAATTCAAAACCAGAATTATTACTTAGTTCATTTAATCGATATGAAATCGCAAGCATTTTAGCAAAAAATCACCAAACCCCGTCATTAGAGCTTATGAAAAGTATATTATTGGATGATTCTGATCCTGAATTACCAATATGTAGGAAATATATCCCTGGTACAAGAATGGAAAAAGTTGGCACCGTATGCACAATTTTGATGGATTTGAATCAGGAAGTGATGCATATTACTAAAGGAAGTCCTCTTCATAATCCATTCACCAAAATTTCACTTAATTAAAATTCTATAAACTAAGAAAAGCAGGTAAAATGCGCTTAAAATTGCGATTAAAAGGCCGTATTTTTTAAAATGAGTTCTGGAACTTCGCTTCCTAAAGGATGTGAATATGCTTTCATCATATTCGGTGTTACAATTAGAACAAGTAAATGTAGTAGAGGTTTGTAAGTTTTTGGTATAATTTACTTTTCCACCGCAAACTGTACATTTGAAACTAATTTTTTTCATATAATTAAATTTGTGGATGCTATTTTTAATAGTTAAGTATCATAAATCTAAAGGATCTTAAAAATATTAGAAAAAATAAGGTATAACGAAATCAATAAATCACTTCTCTATCCCCAGATTTATTGTAATATTTCTCTTAATATTATAATTATAACGAAAATAGGAGTGATATAGTATAACAGTATTTCCAGAAATGAAAGATGAGTTAACGAATTATTTATCAAGTAAGAATCTTGAGGAACATATTTCTAATATAATAGACATTGTTAATAGGCATAACCATAAGAAGCCTAACTCTACCCGTACTGGGACAAAACCGATCAAGAGGAGAGGATCTAAAGAAACGCTATACGAAAATCAATTTTTTGTAATAGTGAAAGATTTCCATACTAAAGACAAACTTGATATATGGGTATTAAAGCTAAAACGGAAAGTTTGGTTAGAGAAAGATAGTTTTTCCGAATTTAAGGAATTCATTGAATGTTATGATGGTTATTATTCAGGATTTTCAGGAGGTTTTATTTTTAAATCCATGCCTATCGAGAAAGTCTTGGAAGAAGCAATAGAACTTCTTGAGAACCTTGTAGAATAAGTCTTCTTATTATCATTATCAATTATTTCCTTAAGTTTTTCGAATGTTTCCTCATCACTTATACTATAGAAATCTTTAGAATGTGAGAAATTTTAGTTTGAATTTTTTCTTATCTGATGCACCAAGCTAGTGTTCATGCAATTTTTCTTTTAAACCCTAAATTATATCTTTAAGTTGAGTTTAAATTATATTGAATCATTTATTAGTTTTCTATTAGACAAAAGTCAAATTATTAAAAAGTGAGTTTCCAAAACAAAAATGGCATATCTTATGGAAAAATTGTGAAATTTAATCCTTAAAAGTGATAAATAATGAGTAAAAGAGTAGGAATAAGTTTTGGTATTATCGCAATGATCATGACAATCTCAGCATTAGTGCTAACTGGATATACCGCATTCTTTCAAACACCCCAAACGAGTAAATTTATAATTAAATTTCCCTTCTAAAGAAATACTAGGCTATTTTCTACTAATAATATCCAATTATATATTTATCTGTTTTTTTTCATATCTTTATGTTTTTTATTTTTTTTTTTTTCTCGTCTCGCAGCACATAAGTCAGCATTAGAAAAAGGGATCGAGAAAAACCCTACTAAGTGCGGTCTCCCGAATAAGTGAGGTGGCGCATTCCTAACCTTTGGTTTATATTCTTTAGCACGAGCCATAGATTATTCCCAATAGAAATAAGAGCATTTCATATTTATAGATATATGCTATTTTGAAGTCAAATCTGTATAACCACGATCTAATCCTGTAGTCTTATAAAAAAATTAATTTTATTGGTATCAGGAAAATATAAAGCCCTTTTTACCCTCCTTCTTTATTTGTTTTATTTTTTTCTTTGGCGACAATATCATAGAAGTAACAAAACTACATAAGATGATCTAATAATTATATCCCGTAATGTTCTTGATGACATCATTTTAAAAATTATCAAATTCGGTGTAAATGTGAAAGATACTTTAAGGTAAAAGATGATGATGTACTGAATATCTTTAACATTTGGTAATGAGAAAATAATATTAAAAAGGGAAAAATAACAATAGCCATGCTATTATATCTTTAAATGTTCGTGGAGTTTCTACTTTGTGCATAGCTTGATTACGCATGAATGGTGAAACTTCAGAAGATGGTAATGGTTTCTTTATATTTCCCTCTTGGGTGGGATAGAAAGGTTTTACTTCCCGGCGTATAATTACCTTTCTTTTTTTAGCTCTTGATTTATTCTCATTTTGCATTTCAAATTTCATGATAAATATTATCATTTTAATATTTAAATTTTACTCTCGCTATTTTTTCAAAAAAATCTATGGTTTGGATAGATGCGATATATATTTGTTTCCATCTTTTAATTTGGGTTGAAGAGATTTCTGTAATAAGCGGAAGATATTTTGAAGAATTTTATAAGTTGTTTAAATTATACATAAATATAAGAGAAAATATATTTAGAATGAAAATACTATGATTTCTGAAAAATTAAAGCTTGATGATATTGATAGGCAAATAATTTCACTTGTTCAGGAAAATCCTGCTCTGACACATACAGAAATTGCAACAAAAATAAATAGGTCACAACCTACGGTTGGAATGCGAATAAAAAAGCTGGAAAAGAGTGGAATTTTACAGTTTCAACCCGGAATTAATTTTAAGAAGGTTGACATATATTTAGCAACGGTGGAATTAAAAACTAAGAATCCCAATGAAATAATGTCTATGGCGCAACACTGTCCTTTTATGCTCAATGCGTTCAAATTAAGCGGCGATCATAATATTTGTATCCTTCTCTCCAGCTCTAAGCTTAAGAAATTAGATAACATCGTAAATTACCATTTCCGAGATAATCCTCAGATACAAAATGTCTCAATGGAAGTTGTTATTGATATTGCGAAGGATTTTATACTCCCGATTGACTTCGATTCTGAAGATCATGACCCTACATTAGAAAATGGTTGTGGAGAAAATTGTAAATTTAAGATCGCCAAAGAAAAGGGGCTACTTCAGTCGACAGAAGCATGATAATTTCTTAGATTTTTTCTTTGCTATTTTTTAAAGGTTAAAATACTCAGATAATTTCTAAAAGAAATCGAAAGGAAGAAGTAATTTAGGAATATTTTAAGATTGAATAATTTAAGTGATGAATAGACTCTTTGAAGAAAAATTCGGATCCGATGTGATATAAAGTCCTAACACTCTGAGACCTTCTTCATCTCCAGGAGTAGGGATGTGTGTAGAATGCATATCGCAACCCTTGAGTTCGGAAAGTTTTTCCATGGCAACCTTCGCAGAAGGATTGAAATCTGCGCTAATACTTAAGGCTATGAGAGTTTCTTCGAGGTTTAGACTCAATTTCTTTTTATCATAGAACTCCGATTTCATCTTACTAATCGAGCTTAATATATTTGGAGATAACAGAAGAATATTGTCAGGAATACCGGCTAATGTTTTAATAGAGTTTAGGATTAAGGCAGAAGCAGCATGCATTATTGGAGAGTTTTTTCCAGTTATAATTGTTCCATCCTTTAATTCCAATGCAGCTCCAGCAAAAATCCCCTCATTTCCTTTTCCTTTTTCTTGAGCTTCAATCGAAGCCTTGCGGGCGTATCCCACTACTTTTCGATCAATTGAGGAAAGATTTAATTCTTTCATTAGAAGTTCCGCTCTTTGTACAGTTTGTTTTTCAGCAACACCCATTGCATATTCGCAACTATATCGAAAGAATCTTCGAATCATTTCCTGTTTCGCGGCTTCTTGAACTAACTCGTCATTAGTAATCGCAAATCCCGCCCTGTTTACGCCCATGTCTGTAGGTGATTTATATAATTCACCATGGTTCATAATCTTTATCATAATTTTCCTAACCACGGGAAAAGCGTCAACATCTCTATTATAATTTATTGCGATTTTATTATAAGCATCAAGATGGAATGGATCCACTTGATTAAAATCTCCAAGATCCGCCGTTGCTGATTCATAGGCCATATTTATAGGATGCTTTAAAGGTAAATTCCAAATTGGAAATGTTTCAAATTTCGCATAACCTGCACGTAACCCCCTCTTATGTTCATGATATACTTGATTAAGACAAGTTGCAAGTTTTCCACTACCTGGTCCAGGCGCAGTTACGATAACTATTGGTTTGACTGTTTCAATGTACGGATTTGCACCATATCCTTCTTCACTTACAATTAGATCAAGATTAGTAGGGTATCCCTTAATTGTTTGATGAGTAAAAACCTTTATATCTCGTCGCTCTAGTTTAGTCATGAATTGCTTTACAATTGGTTGGCCGTTAAAGCGTGTCACTACAACAGCACATACATTAATATCACCATCTCGAAGGTCATCTATTAATTTCATTGTATTAGTATCATAAGTAATCCCAAAGTCTGCTCGAATCTTTCTCCTTTCTATATCCCCAGAATAAATACAAATTATAACCTCAATCTTATCTTTAAGTCGCTCTAAAAGCTTTAACTTTACATTAGGATCGAATCCTGGTAATACTCTTGCAGCGTGAAAATCATATATTAGTTTCCCCCCAAATTCAAGATATAATTTATTTCCAAATTGAGCTGCTCTATCTATAATGCTCTTGGATTGTTCTTTTAGATACTTTTTATTGTCAAATCCAATTTTAGTGATAGTCATCTAAATTCTGTAAAGTAATTTCTTCTTATATATTCTTATTATTTTATAATTCTTTTATAAATTTCCCGTATATCATATGTTCGTTTCTATTTATTAATCACACTCGATTTATCATTTTTTAATAAAAAAGTGATTTCACTTAGATATGAGAGAAATCTTAGTGAGAGAGTACATTTAAATTTGTGAGTAATCTATAATAGTATAGGCAATCATGAGTGTTGGTGAGTGATAGTGAGTGAAGAGGAAGAGAAAGAGGAAAAGGCTCAGGCTCAAGTTCAAGAATTTAGAATCAATGAATATCTCACTTTAAGGCAAGATGAAGATGGGAAAACCATAATTTACGTAGCAGGAAAACCGTTCCGGAACTGCAAGTATTTGTTAATAAACATCCCTGTTGGAGAAGCCACAAATCTCAATGAAATAGAATCTATTGACGAAGCGGCGGAGAATTTAGACAAATCGCTCGAACCTCTGAAGAGTCGAAAGCAGTTTAAATACACCATTCCCCCAGAAGTCGAGTTCTGGGGCCATTGTTCAAACCTTCAAGTCTGGTACGAGAATGGGTACAACACAAGGCTCCTTCATGCGAACCTCGCTTCCCGTTGCTAAGAGAGCTGGCAAGAGAGGGAGACCTCCAAGCTAAGAGGATTTTTAAAGAGGAAGTTGCTGAACGGTATAATAGTGGCGTCGAGAGTGTGCGAAAATTCATTCGGAGGATGTATTACTTAAATGATCTCTCAATCGAGGAATTCTTAGGCTTGATTGAAAACGATACCGACCGTGAAGTTATCGAACAACTACGGAAATTATACCCCCGCTTCGAAAAGAATGATATGGGAAGTTCGATGCTAAAACTGAACATAGATATAAAAAAGGGGCGAGTATCACGATTAGATCTTGGCGGGCTTGAATTCGGGCAGATTCCAGAGTGTATTCGAGATTTAACCTTGCTTGAGTTTTTAAGCGTCTTATATGATCAATTAAACTCGCTTCCGGAATGGATTGGTGAATTGAAGGCATTAAAAATCCTTAAAATAGATAATAACCCTCTTAAAACTTTGCCTGAATCAATAGGGAATTTACAAAACCTAGAGGAGTTATATGCCGAAAAATCTCAATTAGAAACGTTGCCGGATTCAATCGGGAATTTGAAATCCTTAAAAATCCTTGTATTGTATAAAAATCGACTTGAAAAGCTGCCTGACGTAATTGGCAACTTATCTAATCTGGAAAAGTTAGACCTCCCTGAAAACAAATTAAACAATCTACCTCAATCAATTGGAAATCTGAGAAATCTAAAAGAATTAGTCCTTAGAGAAAATAAATTAACAGAATTACCCTCATCAATTGGTCGACTAAAATCATTGAAAGGGATATATTTGGGAAATAATAATCTATTTAATTTACCGTCATCAATTGGAAAACTTAATAACTTAGAAGCACTTAGTATTTCAAATAATCCTATCTATCTACTGCCAGAATCAATATATTTTTTACCAAATCTAAAAGAATTATATTTAGGTAATACTCGTATAGCAAAATACTTAAATTTTAAAGATGACTTTAAGAGCAAATTGCTAACAATATACGATTACTAAATAAAAGAAATAAAAAAGTAAAGATTATTCAATTCTAAGATCGATAATCTTGGATTTCCTATCTAAATCTTTAATCCTTAATTTAGAGTATTTAAGCACTTTATCCATGATGTAATCGATTATATTGGTGAAATTATTGTCTAATTCATGGTTATGAAAGCTTAAGAAATGCATTATATCTCCATATTTGAACAGCTTATCAAATCTTTGCTTAAAGGTGTTAAAATCAGCGACAGTAAAACCCGGTATATTTCCCCAAATAAATGAGCCCTCGATATGATTGGCAACATTACTTGAATCTATGTGGCTCTGGTCAAACATGCTATAGATGTCTAAATACAGCAAATTGTCAGGCCCCCATTTGACCACAGAAAAGATATTTGGCTCCAACATCATCCAAAGGAGCATGCTTACGATAGCTTCTGAAGGATTCTCTAGATCAATATCAAATTCATCTACTTTGAAATTTGATATTACCATTCTCGGTTAGTGGGATTTTCTTTATGACATCCAAAACAGCATCATGAGCGTCTATAAATTTATGGAGAATTAAAATGACACAATCAAAAAGATTTATTATGGAGAGACTCCCTTGGAATCAACAAGACTGGGAGAAGGTAGCATTCGAGAAAAAACATGCACTCTGCTCAGATTGTTCTCATAAACAGCGTTGCGGGTATCTACTCTATTGCAACCAGAAGTTATTAACACAACTCATAAAAGAAGGATTTACCCCGCCCACAAATTTTATTTAGCCTCTTCTTCTTTACTAAATTTAAATTTTGGCAAATCCTCCACCATATTGCAACCAGGACCGCAAAATCTTCCGTCAAAATCCTCGATTTGAAAATCTATCGGAACCACAAAATCATGGATGCTTTCTATCAGGATATTAGTCTTTACGTTTATTACATTGGGATCCCGTCGGAAGCACAGATCAACGAGTTTTTCAATAGTTTGTAAATCTGAAGCAGAGACGAAACAGAGAACATTAAATTCCCCTGAGATCTTAAATGCATGGTTAATAAATGGGCAATTCTCAATCTTTTTAACAATTTCTTCAACGTCTTTAGTTGAGACGTATACAATTGCAACCTTAATATCAACTTTTTTAACGTTAAAACCAACTATTTTGGTTAACAGATGTTTTCTTTCTAGCTTGATGATTCGAGCACCAACTGCAGGCTGAGATTTCTCGATTTCTTTTGCGATATCAGAGTGAGTGATATCTGGGTTCTTTTCAATCATTTCTATTATCTTCTTATCGGATGAATCTATACCCAATAATGTCTCAAATGACTTTTTCTTCATCTCTTCATTCATTCTAGTAAATGTAAAAAAAAAGACTTATAATATCTTCTTATTCTATTTTATAAATGAATCCCAGACTTAAAAAATTTAATATATAAAGAATCAAAGATAAGTTTATTGTTTATAAAAATACAAATCCTATTCAATTTCTAATCAGAAAAGCCTTCAAAAAACTTAAGTTCAGTATTATAAAACATTTGTAAAGATATTGATAATAACAATTACTAATGTGAATCCTATGAGCCCAATCATGAATTTAATTGGGCTTCCTTGCTCTTTCTCCGGTATAACTTCACGCACAATCACATATAGAATAACTCCCGAGATAAAAGAATAGAAGATAAACAGGAGTTCCAGATTAATAGGGATGAAAGTATTCATAAGTAACCCAATAAATATACCAGTGAAAGCCGCAGTTGAGAGAAAGATTTTAAATATTGGTCGATGTTCGTGTTCTGCTTCTTCATATATTTCCAAATCGGTAAATATTATATGGCGTTCAGATCTTCTAGAAACAAGTGCTCTGAAAAAAGCGTAAACAAAGAAGAGTATTCCTGATATAATTTCTATAGACAATAATCCAATTAAAATTATTCCAATAAGGAAATGGTATATATAATCTGTAATTAATCTAAATTTATGTAAATCCATATTAATATGGTCCTGAATTTTTATTTTATAGCTATTTATTGTAGATTTCATTTCTTCTTCTTGATCATTCATGGCTGTTAGGGTTCGTGCTATATCCTTTAGAGCAACTTCATCTAACTCATCATGCTTTAATTCTCGGGTAAGAATCCTTTCCATATTATGTTGAACAGCTTCTAGCGTTTGTTCTTTCCCGAGTAATTTACGCATTTTTTTTTGAGTCCCTGATTCAACTTTTTGTAGAATTAACTTCTCAGTGATATGTATGAATACGAAGCCTATCAAAACGAATAGGTATTCAAAAAATGTCAAGTCAAAAGGAAATTCTGGTAATCTTTCACTAATTTCTGGAAGCACCACAAGGAAAAAGTAAACTACAGATATTCCAGCAATGAAGGAGCCATGTAATTTTATAATTTTATGTTCAAAATAATCCGCGAGAAAAAAGAAGCTTCCAAAAACTAAGGCAAGAACTATAATGATTATAAAGTTAACAGCCATAACTATTGTATTTATTTTTAGGTTTTTAAAGTTTTTAGATATGATTACTAATTTTTATCTTTAATTATAAAATTGCATATGTGAAAAATTTAATAATCTATCCCAGAATTCTAATAGAGTTAGAATGAAGAATAAAGTAGAAAAGAATTTCTAAAATTTAGATTTTTTTTTCAAATAAATTACTAATCCTAAGATTACTATAAACATAAACATTAAGTGAAAGTTGCCAAAAGATATACCATTTCCACCTGCTACGGACGGAATAGAGATACTTGTGTACATAATTTCACTATCTGAACCCCATAGCCCGTCGGTATCATCCTCCCATACTACATGAATTTTGGCACTATAATCCGAGGTGATTTTAGGATACCTACTATTACCATCATTCCAATAATTATTATTGTATCCATCTGAGATCATGGTTATATTAGACCATCCTGCAGTTGCAGTATAGTTAGCACATAATATTTCCTGATCAGCGCCCCACACACCAATAGAAGAATCGGCCCATGCTACATATATTATATTATTTGAATAAACCGTAATAGAAGGAGCGTCGCTATGCCCGTTGTTCCAATAACTATCATTATATCCATCTGAGATAACTATCGGAAGAGACCAGTCAGATTTATAAATTGTATACATAATTTCACTATCTGAACCCCATGCACCATCAGTATTATCGCTCCACACTACATGGATATTATTCGAGTTATCTATAGCAATATCTGGAGATCCACTATTCTCATCATTCCAATAAATGCTATTGTGCCCATCAGAGATGATTGTAGCATTAGACCACCCAGATACTTCTGTGTAGCTAACATACATTATTTCCCCGTCTGTACCCCAAATTCCATTACTACTATCTTCCCAGACCACGTGAATATTCCCATTATTATCGGAGGTAATTTCTGGATACCAACTACTACCATCATTCCAATAAATAC
Organism: Promethearchaeota archaeon; assembly: GCA_019894875.1. The sequence goes on from JAGXNR010000008.1 coordinate 21,366, forward strand.
TATTATATCCATCGGAGATGACTGTAGCATTTGACCACCCAGATACTTCTGAGTAGTTAACATACATGATTTCATAATCAGTTCCCCATACTCCATCAGAACCGTCATACCATACTACATGGAGATTATCACTATTATCGATTGTAATTGCAGGACTGAAACTGCCACCAGTGTTCCAATAATTATTATTATATCCATCAGAAATAACAGTAATATTCGACCATCCTGTGTTTGCTGAATAACTAGCGTACATTATTTCAGTATCGGTTCCCCAAATTCCAAAAGTCCAATCCTGCCAAACTACATGGAGATTATCATTTTTATCTATCGCAATTTCTGGACTTTGACTGACACCAGTGTTCCAATAATTATTATTATATCCATCAGAAATTACCGTAGGCATTGACCATCCTGTGCTTGCTGAATAACTAGCATACATTATTTCAGAATCGGTTCCCCAAATTCCATCTGTATAATCTGACCAAACTACGTGGAGATTACCTGAACTATCAATAGCAATATCAGGAACGCGACTTTGATCATTATTCCAAAAGATACCTTGAGGTCCATCAGAGATCACTGTTGCATTAGTAAAATCCATACTGCTTGCCTTGACATTAAAATTATTATTATTATTTGAGTAGCTATTATAAGATAAATTCAGTTTATTACCTGAAAATAATGCAAATGAAATAATAAATCCCAATAGCAAAATTAAGATACTTTTAGTTCCCAATTTAATTTTCATCATGGATTAAATCCCCAAATGATTTTATATAATATTATAGATTATTTATTTATATATAAAATTATTAGGTTTATTCAAAAAATAAAAAAATAGTTAAGAATTTATTACGGAAATCAATAATTTCTTATTTTTTTTAATCTTATTTTATCATGATTGTTGATAAATTACGATAACGATATTTAGTATTATACTACTGGAAGAATTAGTCTTAGAATTAGTAGCTAAAAAACATTTGAAGTTTTCAGAAGAAGACCAACAAAATAATAAAGTGAAAAATGTAACCTTCGATGGTGAAAAGATATTCAATTCTTAATTATCACTTCAAAAGAAGATAACGCTTCAATGAATATTCGTGATAAATTGTTAAACGCAAGAAATTATAGTTTTGAGGAAACTGATTTTTCATGGCATAATAATCCTGTATTTAAATTAAAACAGATTGATGGTAAGGATAAAAAACAATCCAATTTAGAAGAACCTGAAGCATATCTCGGTTTAACGAAGGAACCTCTCATCTTTCTGAATGATTTAAAATTAGAAGAATCGAATATTAAGCCTGATTTTCTCATCTTCGCAAGCCGACATACTTCAAAAACTGCGCGACCTGCATTTTTAGTGCATACTACCGGCAATTGGGGTAAGGAAGCTGATTTTGGGGGTGATTCTCACGCATTATCTTTAACTAGTGCCTTATTACTTAAAGCAGGATTTAGTTCTTTGATTGAAAAAGAGTTGCCCGTTATTTTATCAGATTTTTCATTTGATATGGAAGTTACACATCATGGACCTACTTCACTAGAAATTCCATTGATATTCATGGAATTAGGAAGTAGTAAGGAAGAATGGGAAATTGCTGAAGCAGGTGAATCGGTGGCAACTGCTGTTATCAACACAATTTATAAATATTTAGAACTCAAGAAGAAAAAGACCCAGGAGATATGTTTAGGTTTCGGGGGAACTCATTATGCACCAAATTTTCATAGATTAATAGAAAGTAAGAATGTTGCAATATCATTCATCTGTCCAAAGTATTATATCCAAGAGTTAAACCGTGAAATGATTTCAAAAATGATTCACAATACAACTGAAAAGGTGGATTGTTTTCTCATTGATTGGAAAGGCACCAATTCTGCAGATAAAAAATACTTAATTCCACTATTGGAAGAGTTTAACGTTCCAATTAAAAAAACCAAGGATTTTTAAATTCGACTTATTATGAAAAAACACTTAATTGCTATTTTTCTTCTGCCTTAATTTTTTCATAATATTTTACTAAATTTTTAAAGACGTAATGAGTTGGTCCATATCCTTGGGTTGCAGATTTGACTAAAACTTTCATAAGAAAATCTTGATGAGTACAATTTTCATCAGGTGTAACATTCAACTCCCTAATATTATAAAAGCTACGCCAGAATCCCGTTGGATAATCTACCAGTGGTTGAAGCACTTGATTATATTGTTTTTTTCCGTCTGAACTTAATTCGAGTTCTTTTTTCAATTCATAGAAATTATTTTTGCCCTTTTTCTTAATGCTGATTATCCCTTCCGATTTTATTTCATTCATGATTTGATTTAATTCTGCCTTCTTGATATCGGTTATATTTAATTTTTTTAAGTTATCAAGAATCTCGGTATCAGTTTGTCCTTTAAGTTTAATTAATGTATAATTTCTTGCTATGATATTGTATTTCATGGGAACTGATTCGTGATCTATCTTGTTATATTGTATCAGATTTCCAAGAATTTGTTTAGCTGTAAAATATTTTAAAACAAGCTGATCTTCTTCAGAGAAATCTTTCTTAAATAATTCAGAGTCGAAATAAGTATTATATAAAGTCTGTAATAACGATTTTATTGAGTGGAATCCATCAACAACAGTATTTTCAACATTTTTTAATACTTTTATTCTATAATCAATATCAGAAAGGAATTTATCTTTATCAAGAGGTATTTGGCGGATAATGTGGGGTTTATTATATAATGGCTTTAGGTATTCATCCCATTTTTTCTTAAAACGATAAGACTGTGTTTTTGCTATATTTGAGAGCTTATGAACAACATCTAAAAGTTTTTTTAAGAATTCCTCTTCAGATACTTCTGTCATGTACTAAATACCTTAACCTTGTTTCTTATTTATTTTTTCAAACCTAATAATAATATTAGAATCTTTAGATTTTTAAATTTTTAAAAAATTTGTGAAACTAATAATAATAGCTTTTTTTAATAATAATGTAAAATCAAAAATATATTTTATTTGAATAAAATTTTATTAGAGGCTTTACGAATGAAAATGGATCATAATGCTGTAGGATCTAATACTGAACAAGATGCTGATAAATTTTTTATAAACTTATTAGGATTGCAAAAGACAAGATCGTTTACGGTCTCTTCGGATTTAATGGAACAGTTTTTTGGGGTAAAAAAGGAGCAACAAATTATAAGATACGAGGATGATAATGTAAGTTTTGAAGTGTTTATAACTAACGATGACCAAAAGACACATGATATTTTTACCCATGCATGTTTGTTATTAGAGGACAGAGACTCTTTTGTAGAAAACGCTTTATCCTTAGGGTTTTCAGTAACAAAAGTTCCGAGAAAGGAGAGTGAAGGATATTATCTTTTTGTTAAGGATTCATTCAATAATTTATATGAAATAAAAAGTAAATGATAATCACATTAATTACTCGAGACTATTTAGGATACCTGAGCATTTAATTATTTCTTTGTGATCAAATGCCAAGTCCAAAGAAGAAATTTTAGATAACGGAATCAATTCTATCGCAGCAGCATCGTCTAAAGCTTTCAGTTTTTCTTTTTTTGATTTTGGATCACATAAAAAGGCAATAGTAACATTATGTCCTCTCGGATCTCTCTTTGGTTCAGAAAAAACTCCAATAAGTTTAATGAGTTTAATATTAATATTTGTTTCTTCCTTTGCTTCACGAATGCATGCATTTTCTACTGTCTCACCTACATCAACGAAACCGCCAGGGAGAGCATAATAATTCTGAAAAGGAGGATTTTTTCGGCGTATTAAAACAAGGTCTTTCCCATCATTCATTAAAATTACTGCATCTACAGTTAGTAAAGGCGTGACTGGATTAGGCATGATATATGTAATCTTAAATAATTTCTATTTTTCTTTATTTTTGTTAATTTGTTTATTCATCCCAAACAGATGATGCAAGCAAATGTTCAATTCTAGCTTTCCTTGGTCTAATAAAATGTGTATGATGTTCTTTACGCTCTAATAATAGATTTTTTTTTAAATTAGATGAATCAATCATATAAACTTCTTGATTCCCTTCATCAAGACTAATATGATTAAAACTAGGAGGATCATCAGCACGAACTTTTCTTGATGTTGAAGTACCACAGTAAAGAAATGTTGTACTTGATGAATCTGTCCATGATACTACATAGGAATGGGCTACATGTCTATGTCCCATAAGAACTAAATCAATTTCAAATAACTGAGTAAGTTCTAAAATCTCTCCTGCATCCCGAACGGTTGTAAATTTTTGTCCTGACATAGGGGTAGGAATTAAGTGATGGTGCAACGCTATTACTCGGTTTTCTAAATTTAAATTAAACTGACGACCTAGCCAATCCAGTTGTTCATCACCGATTCTTCCCTCGGCCATATCGTCTCTCGCAGAGCAAATTCCAACAATCATAGTATCTTTATCCTCAAGAACTAATTTTGAGCGTCTAGGACCAAAAAGTTTTTCAAAATAAACTAAACCTGAGTTTTTCGCATCGTGGTTACCAGGCACTGCTAAAAATTTAGTTAATTCTTTTATTCTAGTAATGTAAGGTAAAAAATTCTTGTATTGAACGACTCTACCTTTATGTACAATATCCCCTGTACAAATAACGGCATCTGGTTTTACCTCCTCAATATATTGAATTACATTTTCCATATATTCCGGGACAAACTCAGAACCATAATGCAAATCGGAAATTTGTATTAATTCAACCAATTTTTCAGCACCATCTGATATTTTCTTTATGTGTAAAGAATAAATTTGAATTTGTTAATAAATTTAATATTAAAATAAATAGTACTTAATGGAATTTAAGTTATATAAAATCAAAAATAAACAATAGATAGGTTTATCTCTCAATAATTAGAGATTGATATTGAATGTTGAGTTTTATTTGGTCTTTACGCTTAATTGCTAGAATTTCAAGGTTTTTTTCATTTCTACAATCAAAACAAATCCCATTAGCATTTATATAGCGTATTTGTCCACATTCGGGACACCAAAACTCTTTAAAAATAGGTTTCATACTAATTTTTTTCCTCTAAATTTTACATTTTTTAAATAGGGTTCTAATATATAGTTCCTCTATCATCTTTAATTATCATAAAAAAAGAATGGGTTTTAAGCTCTTTCGTCATATTATATAATGTCTATATAGTCTATATAGACATTTATTTTATATACTACTTCTTATATCTTCTTTTCTCTTCTACCAACCATATAAAGAACGCAACATCCCGGACATATTGACATTAACTTGTTTTGTAACAGATATTCTCGAAATCTCTGATATCTATCCCCATTCCAGATTTCTTCAAAGCTTTGCTCATGCAAGTTCCCCATTGTCAGATCATAAAATACATGACAAGGAGCTAAATCTCCCGTGGCAGTAATATCTAATGAATACCAAGGAGCTAAACAACTGTGATAGGTGTCGGTCATTTTATTCCAATCTGCTTTTAGATAAGCAGATAGATTTTCGTGAGAAAAAGTTGGGGGTAAAAGCATAATTGTCTTTACAAGTGTTTTCAAGTGTTTATATACTTTTTTTACTTGTTGCGCTAACTCCTTTGTATTTATTCCATTGAAATCACTGGGAGAACGTATAAATCCCCGCCAGTATCTTTGGTTCGTGAGAGAAAATTCAGATTTAAGAAAATTTGAATAAGATTTACCCATTTCAGCAGTTAGAAAGTTCTCCATTTGAATGGATACTCTACCAATCGCCGAAAGATTAAGGTCTTCAAGGAAGAATTGTTCAATTGAAGAGTAATTTGTAGGAGTGATTGTATAAATAATATCAATGATAGGAGTGCCTTTTCCAGTTTTTAATTTTTCTTCATAAAGGGTTTCAATACCGGCCATTGCTTTGTCATAACTATCTTTACCTCGTTGGGCATCATTTATTTCACGAGGACCATCAATGGAGACTCTCACAGAATCAAATCCTGTTCGCACGAGCATTGAAGCATGTTCTGCTAACATTGTTCCATTTGTAGGTGTATCAATATTAGACCCCAATCCTTTAACAGTAAGAATTAATTCCTCTAATTGAGGATATAATAGAGGTTCTCCACCAAATAGGCTATATAATGGTTTACTGGAAGACAAATAATGTAAAACTGGTTTCAGTATCTTAAAATCTAAAATTTCAGGTTTTCTACCTGTTTCAGCATTAGAATAACATCCTGTTTCACCCCAATAATAACACATTTTGCAACGAAGATTGCATGCTTCTGTCAACTGAAGGACTACAGTACGAGGTAAATTACTTATCTTGGTAAGTGGCATTTCATTTTACTCCATTTATCTATTGATTTCCTATAATAAAAAGAAGTTTTCTTAATAATCTCTAAAATTTATTTTAGAACTAAAGGATTTTTAGTTTCGTTAAGATATATGTCTTCACTTCATCTAAACTAAATTTTTCAATAACACCTTGCCCATAATCCTTATTCCCCCCACCTTTTCCATTATAATGAGTTACTAAATCTTTAATGAAATCTCCAATATTAAATTTAGATTCTTGAGCAGGTTTCGAACCAATCATTCCTAATATCATTATTCCTTTTTCATTTTTATTCAGAAATATAGTGATAAGATCTTCAGAATGTTTCATTAATCTAACTGAGAAGTTTTTCAAATCATTTTGAGGTAGGTTATCAAATGTTTCTAAAATAAGTTTATAATCTTCAAATTTTTGAGCTTTCTTAACCAAGTCTTTAATATAATCGTCACTAAAAAGGTTCTTTAACTGTTGAATCTTTCTTATTCCTTCATTCCACTCCAGATATAACTTTTGAATTTTATTTGGTACATCGTCTTTTTTAATGTTCAAAAATTGAGAAATTTCCGAAAGTACATCACCTTCAAAGATTTCAGAAGAGGTTAAATGCAAATCACTTTCATCAATTCTACCAGTTTTGAGTGCTTTGTTTATGTTTTTCCACTTTTCGAATAATTCTGTTATACGACAAACTAATTGTTTTCGTTCTACATTTAAAATGCCCTTCAGCTTATCCAATATTTCCATATGTTTTTCTTTTAGTTTATCTGTCGCATCTCCTGCTGTGAATGTAAGTCTTACCGTTCCGTCTTGAATCTTTTGAGATTTTGTTATGTGAATATAACCTGTTTCTGAAGTATTATTTAAATGCGTGCCCCCACAAGCCTCAACATCGATTCCTGGAATCTCTACAATACGTAAATTTTTACCTGGAACAGCCCCACCTTGGTATATTGTCATCCCATATTTTCGCTCAGCATCTGATCGTGGTATAAATGAGAGATTAAGATCAATTGCTTTATCAACAATTTCGTTTGCTCTCTTTTCAATTTCCATGGTTTGTTCTCTAGAAATTTGCTCATAATGAGTAATGTCAAGATGAGAGTTTTTTAGAGTTTTTCTTGCACCTGCTTGGTTTATATGATTTCCTAATATTTCTCGTGCAGCTGCATTAACAATGTGAGTTGCTGTGTGATGCTGTGAGAGTTGTGTTCGCCAATATTTATCAACCTCTACCCTAACGGTATCTCCTACTTTAAATTTTGGTTTTTCATCCAAAACGTGAATAATGAAATTTCCCTGTTTGAATGCATCAGTGAATTTTTGACCGTTTATTGTTCCTATATCATGAACCTGACCCCCAGAGGTTGGGTAGGCAACTGATTGGTTTAAAATTACCATATTATCAATAATCTTTAACACTTGAGCATCATTCGAAGTATCTGTATAATCAAAATAATAGAGAGATTTTGTTTCGGGTATCCCTTCTAAATCAAGTTCAATTTCCTTCCCAGTAGCATGGATTTGTTCGGTTTTTTCATGTCTTTCTACTACAAGATTGTAGAAATTATCTGGGATCTTAACTTTCACACCATACTTCTTGGCTGCTTCTTTAACCATGTCAGGACTTATCCCATTTGAATCATATAATTCTATAAGGGTGTTAGCAGTAATACCACCTTTTTTTAACTCTCTTTCTAGGATTTTTCCTGCTTTTTTCTTAGTAGCATAATATTTCTCCTTTTCAACATCAAGTATCTCTCTAATCTCGTCCAAATGTTCAGAGACTTCTGGAAAGATCCCTTTCAACTCCTTCGCGTGCCATTTGCATACTTCAGCCATGTCAATTGCCCAATTGAATTGATCAATAAAACCAATCGCTCTCCTAAAAATTACTCTTAAATTATAACCACCCCCTACATTTGAAGGGAGTTTCCCATCATTAATAGCAAACAATAAACTACGTGAATGATCGGCAATAGAGTAAAGACCAGTCATTGGGATGATTTTATTTTTTAATTCTTCTGTTTCAATTTCCAGTTCATTAGCAACACGATTCCATGCTTCATCAATGTTATCAACTTCATCTATATTTAAATAAGCGGAGTATTGAGAGAATCGATTATATAAATCTAAATCTATTTCGACTTTTGTAATCTCTCTCAATTTTTTCAATACAAACGGAAAAGTAGCTTCATACATATTAGGTGTTCCTTGCGAGAACCATGCAACACGTTCTTGGCCTAAACCCATATCAAGAACCTTCAGTTTTAGCTCTCGGGGACCATCTGGCGTTTGCTCAAACATTGTGTAAACTTGGTTAAATAACTCTACGCCCCTGCTGAAGAATTCAAGACTACATCCAAATGAACCTCCTCCCGCCCATGAATCTTCATGGATGGTTATTTCTTCTTTTGGAAGGCCGACACCCTCATGAATAAAATCATGTATATCCATGAATAGCTCTCCCTGATTCCATTCTTCTGGTGGTACGAAGGTATGTTGACCTATCATTACAAATCCTGTACAATGTGAAGATGTCACACCTACGTTTTCGATGTCATTAAATCTCAAACAGAATTGAGGGATAACAAGTTTCTTTGCAGGAGGTTCAACTTCGCCCATTATAACATACGGTTGGAAGGCAGATATAGATGCTATTGTAAATTCTGAAGTAGGATTCCATCTCGCCACACAAGGGTATCTTTTAATAGGTACATACCCTCTCGGTTCTAAAATTTCAACAATCTTCTTCCATACTCCTATAAATGAAAGCTTCACCTTCGAAGGATTGTTTACTGTGACTTGAAAACCTCCAGAACATATCGGGTCTCCACATACTTTTCGATCTTTATCAACCGCCCAAAAGTAAGTTCCACAGCATTCACAATGTTTCCTTAGATATCCTAGTTTTTTTAGCTCTTGAGTAGGAAAATATTTATCTGGATCTTCTGATGCGATCTTTTTAAAAGCTACTTTTAACTCTTTATCTGTTTTACAATCTTTAAGTTGAATAATAAGACGATCAGAGAGCATAATATGTCGATGTTAGCGATTAGTAATTATTGATGAATCTAATGATTCTCTTCCTAAAATTGTTTTGATTTTAATATTATAATTTGAATACAGAAAAAATCGTAAAGAGAATTATATTAGATACAGATTTTTATATTTCAAAGGCTAGCGAAATATTTTCATTTTTGTTTTAATCAATAAACATTCTTAAAAAGGAAGAAAAAGTCCGTAATTGGCAAGAGAAAAATCTTTGTTTATTTATTATGCAAGATGGAACAATTCTCTTGTTTTTTCTACTGTATCAGAATCGAACTTCCTAAATAAGGCGTATGCAGCAATCGGTACGATACAACCGCAATTCTTACACAATAGTGGTGAATTTCCCATGACACAAAATTTTTGCGTCCCATCAGGATAGAAACTTTTTACTTGACCAGTTTTAAATATGCAATGTGGCACAAATTCTTTTGATAGGTATGCTCCTAACATTTTTTTGGAATAAAAAATAAAATTTCCATATTCACGCATTACTTTTAAAATGTCTTTTATTGTCTTTCTTAATATATTATCTTTTAATAAAAGTGGGCTGTCAGGATAATCGGTATATAATAGAAAGACTAATCCAGAAGCACCATTATCGTGAGCAATCTTGGCAATATCTTCAATTTCCTTATAATTTAATGTCATGATGGTTGATGAAACGACCGGATTATTTTCCCGAATATTTTGTATGACTGTATCAAAAACCTTCGCACCTCTTATCTTATCATGGGTTTCCTTGGTGCCATCTATACTTACCCAATATTTCGGTTGTTTATATCCATTAAATCGAGGTAATTTTATAACTCCATTTGATACAACCTGAACTGAGGGGAAAATTTTAATCGCTTCTTCAATAACATCCATTCTTAAAGTAGGTTCTCCACCTGTTAAAATAGCTATTTTTGTTCCTAATTTTCTATGGTATTTAAAAAGATTAATCCATCCTTCTTTGGATAATTCTGTTCTTTTATCTTTTAATTCCATTGTTGATGAGAAAAAATAACAATGTTTACATTTTAAGTTACATTGCCAAGTTAAATCATAATTCACATAAAATGGAACCTTCCTTACTATTGATTTCAAAAATGATGGTCCCATGGAAATAAAACTTGTGATATTTTTCACTTTAAATAATCCCATTAGTATAAAACATAAGATTTGATGCTTTAAAAAAATCATCTTTAATTAGTAAAATAGATGTTTTAAAACTAGTTCAGGTTTAATCTTAAACAAAATTGAGGGATTTGTGTAAAAAATTAGATTAGCTTCAGTTAGTCCATAATAAGGAGATAAAGGCAAAAGATAAAATGAATGGAACTATTATCTTATTAAATAAGACCCACAAGTGGCTTGATTAATTAAATTGATGGGAACAAAGCGAGTAGATATTAAATCAGGTATGCGAGTTTTAATCGTTCTAAAGAAAAACCAACGATCTGGTAAGTTAACCGAGGGTATAGTCAAAGATGTGCTTACAAACTCTCCTAATCACCATCATGGGATTAAAGTTAGGTTGAGGAGCGGTGAAATTGGGCGAGTGAAAGAAATAATTAGCTCTAAACAATAAGCTAGTAAAATTTACTTATTTTTTAAAACTTCTAACTTGTTAAATACCAAGAGTATTTAGGCAATGTAACTCTTTTTTACAAAATAATGGGGTTTTTTTTAGTAATTATTACTTCTAAATTTTGAGGATTTTTTCGTTGAATAATAATACATTTCGGATGCTTTCAAGACAATTGCATCAGTTATGATTTTTTCTTCTGAGATGGGGTATTTAATTATTTTAATGATGAAACCTGCTCATAAATTTTTCCAAAATAAAAGCAGAACGATTTATGTGAGTGTAGGTAAAGGAGAAACCCACAACAGAAAGAAAAAGTTAAATAAAAATGTTAAATAAAACACATAGAATGACCGGAACGGTCAAATGGTATAATGAAGAGAAGGGATTTGGATTTATAACATCCGATATGAACAGTGAAGATGTTTTTTTACACCATACTGCACTGCAACAGCAAGAGGATGTACCTATCGTCACTGGCGATCGGATTACTTTCACAATCCAAAAACAAGAAAAAGGACCCGCTGCTCTTGAAGTACAAAGATTTGCAGAAAAAAAAGAATTAGGGCGATCTGAACAAACGGGTATTGATACAAAATTTAATGATCTCGACCTAAGACCAGAATTATTACGAGCAATAAGAGATGCTGGCTATATAGAACCTACACCAATTCAAACCCAAGCAATCCCTATCGTTTTAAAAGGGCAAGATTTGCTAGGGTGTGCTCAGACGGGAACGGGTAAAACAGCAGCGTTTGCGCTTCCGATCCTACAGCGATTGATGAATACCCCAAGCAAGGACAGATTGAATATCATAAATAATAACAAGTACAAAATAATACGTAAAATACGGGTGTTAGTACTTTCGCCCACAAGAGAGTTGGCAATCCAGATTGCGAATAGTTTCGGCATGTATGGAAAATATACGGGACTAAGAAACGCGGTTATCTACGGAGGAGTCAGTCAAAATCCGCAGGTTGCAAAACTAAGGCAAGGAGTAGATATTGTGGTTGCCACACCGGGTAGATTACTCGACTTGATGAGACAAGGACATGTAAAACTGAACCATGTCGAGGTGTTGGTTTTGGACGAAGGCGACAGAATGCTTGATATGGGTTTCATCCACGATATTCGTTCTATCGTCAAGATGGTGCCACAAAAGAATAGACAGACCATGCTTTTTTCTGCTACAATACCTCGTGAAGTAATCAAATTCGCAAAAGATATTCTAGATGAACCTGTCGAAATAAATATATCTCCCGATGAACCCACCTTGGAAATTATTAAACAGGCTGCATTTTTTATATTAAAAGAGAAAAAGCAAGCGTTGTTGGAATACTTACTCTCTGATTCAACTATTACACGAGCGTTAGTTTTTACGCGCACCAAGCACGGTGCGAATCGAGTTGTTAAGAAATTGCAAAGGAGGGGAATACGCGCCGAATCAATACATGGAAATAAATCACAATCTGCACGTCAAATTGCGCTTAAAAACTTTCGCACCGGAAAAGCTCGAGTGTTAGTAGCTACTGATGTTGCTTCTCGCGGTCTTGACATAGATAATATCTCACATGTCATCCAGTTTGACTTACCAGATGTGCCGGAAACCTATTTGCATCGCATTGGCCGGACTGCAAGAGCCGGAGCTGGAGGGACTGCCTTTGCATTCTGCGAAAAAAATCAACACCAACAATTAAAAGAGATCGAACAGTTGATTCGAATGCGCGTGAAAATAGTAAAAAACCACCCCTACACCAATTAATTTTGGTAGAGCATCCTTTATTTGTTATCGGGTAAGAAGGATTGTGATAACCAACAAAAAGCAGTGATAAAATTCATTTAATTATCTTTTTTTATATATAATCTACTTCTTGATAGAAAAAGCTTTTAAATAATTGTGTCAAACTCTACTTACAAAGAAATCGAATTTTGAATTAATTATAGAGGTAGAAATCAAGTGGCTCATATTTTAGTTACAGGTTGGTTGCCCCAGAGTAAAGGAAATGAAATGTTAAAAGTATATACGGCAAAAGATAAACCAGCATACCCCGATTTTATAAAAAGAGTACAGCATTGGATGGCAATGTCTTCAGAGGGTATGATTAAAACTTATGCCGTGTATGAATGCCCAGACGATAAAATATTAGAAGGATTTAAAGCAATTGGCAGAAGATATACTCTATATGCTCAAGTAGAGGGTTACAAATACTATCCTGAATTACTCTTCGACGCTCAAGAAATGATCAAACTATTTCTTTAATTTTAATTAAAATATTCTTCTTTTTTATTTTATATTGTTAAGACCTGTAGTCGTGAATATCCTCTTTTCGCAAAATCATAATCGAGTAATTCAATTTTTTCTGGAATTATCTTTAATAATAATTTTCGCTTTCCTCGTACAATGTTTTGAACCTTCTCGAATTCTTCATCTCCTTCTCTTAAAAAAATCAATCTTTCTCTCCCTGAAGCCGTAATTTGCATACCTTGAATCTTCCCTTCTGATAAAGGAGTGTAGATTCCAATACTTATATTTGGATTTTCTTCCATATTCTTGACCTTTCTCCCAGGAGCGGGACCAACGTAAATATTAAAACTGACTTTTTCTGTATAAAAATCCATTGGCGTTGCACGTGGAATATTATTGGCACAGGTACATAAAACTAAAACTTTCCTTTTATCAAGATATTCTCGAATTTCTCTTTTCAATTCATCTTCTGGTATTTTTTCATTCGTCATTTTAGCTAACCCATATTTCAAATTTTAGTTACAAAACAGAATGAATAAACTTAGATAAATATTGGAAAAATTAGATAAAAATAAGAAACTGAATAAATTAGAATCCAAACATGTTAATTGGTGAGGACCCATCGTCTGAGTCTACAGCGGCTTGTACATAAGGAGATATAGGCCCATTTGCTAATACCATAATTTTTACCTTGGAACCCATTCCTGGTTTATTTTGAACGCCAAATTTTAATTGAGCGCTCTCAGGAATTCCATTTGTAATAGTAGATATAACGCTATCTACTTTAGATAAAGTTAATGTATGATCGCCGGTAACAGATACTATACATCTCTCAACTTTACTGGTATCTGGTTCTAGCAATGGGTTGTTCAGTGCTAGTTTTGCTTTTTCTATTAAATCTGATTCATTTCCCACAGATTCAGCAATACCAACCAACCCCGATGGGTATTTTTCCTTTTTAACAAAAATTCTTTTCACATCAGCAAAATCTATATTTACTAATCCACAGTTGTTAATTAGGTTAACTACTTCTCCTATATTTCTAATTAAGACTTCATCCATGATTTTAAAGCCAGTAATCATCGGGATTTTTCCAACTATGCTCAAAAGATTATCATTTGGAACAGTTATTAGAAAGTCAGAATATTTTGCTAGATTTTTAAGACCTTGGGTTGCCTTTACTGCTCGTTGAACTCCCTCTGATTTAAATGGAAGTGAACAAAAAGTTACAACTAAAGCATTATTCTTCTTTGCTTCTTCTGCAATAATTGGTGCTGCACCAGTCCCTGTTCCTCCACCTAATCCGCATGTTAAAAAGACAATATCTCCATTAAGAAGCTTACTCAATCTATCGCGATCTTCATCAGCAGCTTCACCTCCTACTAAAGGATCATTTCCTGAACCCATACCTTGACAACGATCTTTGCCGATTAAGACTTTATGTTGTGCATTTGAATAGTATAAATCATGAGCATCAGTATTAATAGTTATAGTATCAGCATTACTTATCCCGAGTTCCTCCAGTCGTGAAACAGTATTATTTCCTGCGCCCCCAACTCCAACTACCAATGATTTAATCTTTAAAACTTTCAGTAAATCTGCTAAATACTTATCATCATCACAATTTGGATTTACGTTAGGATTTTGGTTTTGATGGGCTATATCATTAAACCTTTCTCTTACAGATGTTCGAGATTTTGCTAGTTCGGCTAAATCAAAAATATCTTCAGTCATAAATTTTCATCAATAGAATTGAGTTTTTTATAATATTCACATATTTTCTAAATAATATAAGAGAGAAATATCTGGGTAATATCTGGATTTTTCAAACTTCAATAATACTCAGAATCTACAGGAATAAGAGTAGTTTTTAAAAATAATACCTTTTTATTGAAAGTGTAATAACTACATTTTGTTTCATAATTTAAATTTTACATCTATTTTTTCATCTGAAATAATCGACAAATTGCGTTGAGAAAGATTTATAAGCCCAAATTTACATGATTATCAAGTAGGAGTAAAAATATGGAAATCGACAATACTAAAAATGGCAGCAGAGAGTCGATTGATCGCTCAGCAAGTAACGAGTTGATAAAAGTAAGAGCCATTATTACTTGTCCAAACGGAGATTACAGTAAGAAGTTTAGAAATCAATTTTTAAGAAAAGAAATTGAAATGATGATTGTTAGCTTTAAAGTTTTCGATTGGTTAACATGTACCAAATGTGGGGAACTATTAAAGTTAGATTTAGAGTTTAACATTTAAATTTACTTATTAAGCTGTTAACTCCCTTTATCAATACTTATTTTTGGTTATGTATAAAACTTTAATAATTTTATTTTTATCTCAAATTTCAAGATTAATTTGACCATATGTACCACCGCCACCTGGAATGTATTTAATTTCATTATTTCTAAGCCCTTTTATAAGTGAAGCGACGGTAGGATCAAATTCTACAATTTTGCTTATTGGAACATCGATTAAAATATCAAATTCTTTTCCAAGATCTTGAATAATTATGTTATATGCATTTAAAACCGTTTTGCTAGTCGAACTTTTTATTCCTTTTACAGATCGGATAATATCTATAAGTGGTATCGCATCAATGTATTTTGGTCTATGGTCTGGGTGTTTTGGTGCATCAAATGTAGAAATACTTTCAATTCTTTCACTCACTCCTAATTTAACTTTGAAATTTTTATTGGTTTCTTCTTTACATGCTGGACAAACCATTTTATTCTTAGCAACCTGATCTATGTATTGTTTTCTTGCCATAACAGGGTCGTCAGAATAGTATAGAACAAAATTTTTTGACTTGGAATATTGGTTAAAAATAGAAATCCCCAATTTTTTTGATTTCTTGAACATAATTCTTCTACGGCATTTAAAACAAAACATATTATAATACTTACCAAGTTTCGGATTTAAGCCAACATTTAATGTTATTTTCCTATCGTCTTTTCTCATTAAAGCTAATAATAATTCCTCAAAAGAGGGATTATCAAGATCTAGCCTGTTAAATTCACGTCCTAAAGAGCGTGGATCTTGTGAATGGGCATCACTGTTACTTAAAAAAGAAACATTCTTTAAACTTCCCAATTTATCTGCCAAATCGGTATTTGCTGAAAGACCCAATTCTAAAAAATACACTTTATTGGCTGCATCTTGATAACATTCTTTAATTGTTTCAAATTTCCCTTGACGAAAGATTGCTTTAAAGGGTGTAAAAGCATGTGCAGGACCAATTATACCTCCTGAATCTGAAATGATATCAGCTAGTTCGGGAGGTGGTAAGTTGACTCTAGGTCTTCCGCCCCATTCATCAAGTATATTTTTTGAATATGATTTTAAGTTATTTTGAATTTCTTTAACAGAATTAAAATCAGGGAACAATATTACATGATGTATACTTTCCATATCTTCTACTTCAGTCTGAAGGATAAAATAAACATCTTTATACGAGTAGGAACCATCTTTTTCCTTTTTTAAATTACTCTCCATATATTTAAGCCATTCAGGTTGTAAGATATCACCAGTGCCAAGAATATTTAGACCCTTCTTCTTACAAGTCACCAACATCGTATCTAAATTTAATGATTTTGATACTGCGATTGAATGGGGACTATGTATGTGGAGATCAGCGCTAAAAATATCCATCAGTTATTAAAAACCTTACTTCAATAAAAAGATTTTAATAATGCGTTAATGAATTAAGTTTAGTTCACAACGAGCATTTTATCTTTTGTTTGATCAGTCAATAAAATTCGATAATATTCTAATTCATTCTTGAAAGCAACTTTTTCTAATTTTCCCTCAACTAAGACAGTTTCTCCTTCCTTAGCATGCTCACAAAAACGTGCTCGAAAAGAATTTATTTCTATAATATCAACCAAATTGATTTTTTTCAGGATTGATTCCTTGTCCAGGATTTCTAAAACTTTAATTTTATAAGAACAAGGAGTAAAAATTGAATCTGTAGAGTCTGTAACTAAAGCTTTAGCTTTAATTCTCCCAAAATTTTTATACTGATAATCATAAAAAGTTCCTTTCCAATCATTCGGGCTCTTAATGTACCTTATAAAGAAATCGGTGCCATGGAATTTTCCTTGATGTAGTTTTCTCTGTTCACTTCTCAAAAACTCTTTAAATGATATGTCTGATCCTCCTACCCTCCAAGTATAATGAGATTTATAGTCCTCTCGATTATACATTCTAAAATGATCAGATTCGGTGAATATTTCTTTTAACTTCTCTTGAAATTTAAGGGATGTTTCTGTGCCATATATTATTATATCTAAATCTGAATCTTCTTTATTTAAACCAACCATAACTGAGCCAGTAATTCCTATTGAATCTTTGGAAATATTTCCTTTATTTATAAGAAATTGACATAAATTTCTAGAGGATTCTTCATTGGTAGAAAGGATCTCTTTTTCAAATAATTCAGTTAAACAATCCCGGGGGGTGTAAATTTTTTTAATATCATTATTAAAGACACTTTGTATTTCTATATCAAGTTCCTTTGAATAAAAAAGATAATTAGGATACGATTTTCTTAACAATGAATAGCGTTCATCTAAATTGTATACTTTTTTATACTTGACACCATTTTTTATCCGATCTCCCTCGGGATCTGGATAAAACCTTAAAAAACAGATTTTTCTATCATTTGGGTGGAGTAACCCTTTAACATCAAAAATTAAGTTAGTATTCTTAGTTTCAATATAATCTCCTTCAATTCCTTCATTGAATTCCATGAATTTCACGGCAAAAATATAATAATTATTAATATCTTGAAGGAGTTTTAGATTTTATTTTTTGTTTTGGGATTTGTTTTAACTTTCTTATTTCTTTTTCAAAATTTCTTTTTTCATTTAGAAATCTTTGTTTATCTTTCTCTAATTTTTCCCTCTCCCGTTTTATTGCATTTTTATCAGTACTTAATTCTGATTTCTCCCTTTCTAAACGTCTGAGATCATTATTTAATTTTTTATATTTTTCTTCTAGGGAGGGAATCTTGGTAGATATTGAGTTATATTTACTTTCTGCTCGTGGAATCTTACTTTGTAATTCTTTCATTCTTGTTTCTTGTTGTCTTTTTCTGTTTTCCAGACTTTTTACATCATTATCTACTTTAATTTTATATTTTCTTAGATCATCCTTTTTCTTTTCAATATCTCGAGCCTTCAGGTTTAGTTCGTCTTTTTGAATTCGCAATTTTTCTTTATTATCTTTTAATTTTCTTTTTTCCTCAGCAATCCTGTTTTTTTCATCAGTTAATTCCCTCTTTAGATTATTCACCTCTTTATTGAGAAAGTCTCTCTCCGTAGTTAAATGTTTAATTTCATTTCTTAAATCTTCTAACTTATCCTCTAAATCCTCGTTAGTCCTCTCTAGTGCTGTTTTTCTTCTCTCCATACCAGGTATTTTTGTTTTTATGTCTTTAAATTGATCGTCCATTCTTTGTTTTTCTTGGTCTAATAAGTTTTTTTCATTTCTCACATCTTCTCTTAACTTTTCTAATTTCTTCTGAAATCTCTCTAATTCATCTCTCTTTTGATTTATCGCATCATTTTCATTTCTAATTTTATCTTTTAGTTGTTGTTCTCTTGCATCTAACTCAATTTTATGCTTTTCTATGTCATTTTTAACTTTTTTTAAGCTGTTCTGAACGATATCCCGCTTTTCACGGAGGTTCTTTAATTCAATTTCTTCATTTTTCCGTATTTTTTCAAGGTCTTCTATGTTTTCTCTGTAATTTTCAATTTGGGCAACATGGTTTTCCCATTCACTCTTTTCTTTATTTAATAAAATTCTCTCTTTCTTTATCTTTTTTAATAATTTCTTATCAGCAATTATCTCCCCTTCATCATCGGGGGTTTTTTCTCTAATTTGATGCTTGGGGATAGAGTTATCATTCATAAAAGATCAACTATTATCTTGTTTTCTTAATAAATTCATATTAATATTAACTCTAAAGTGTTTGCAATTTATGAACAACGGCTTAAAATGATAAATTACCTCTTTTTAAATTCAAAAGTATTAAGTAAAAAAATTATCTTGGGTATAAGCCTATTATTTGAAATCATGCTAAATAAGATTGAAGCCGCAGCTCATCATATTATTCTTCATTCATTCTCTGGATTTTGAAACTTCGTCCATTCTTCACTTAAAAGTGTAAAATAAACGCCAGTAAATTCAATTGGATTGCCGTCTTCGTCATTTCTGAATGATATAATATTTTCTCCTACGGGGTTAAACCCAAGCCGTTTTAGTAGATCACAGGAGGGGACATTCTCCCTGGCGGTTCCCGTGTTTATTCGATCTGCTTGAAACACTTCAAAAATATGTTTGAGTACTGCTTTACATCCCTCTGTAGCATAACCACTCCCATGAAAATCAGGATGAAAGACAAATCCAAAGTCAAATTCTGCATTTCCCCTTTTTGGCAAAGATATGAAACCGATTAATTTGTTATTTCCTTTCAATATAACCGCAAGAAAATCGTTGCCCTTAGACCACGAATTTACTATTCCTTTGTAGGCCTCTGGAGATTCTGGCCATGGTCCATGATCATACTTTGCATATTCAGATGCTTCGTATTTTAAACCTATCTCAGAAAGACCTTCCCAATCGTTAGGGGTAAAATTTCGAATAATTATCCGTTCTAGTTCAATTTTGATTAACAAAACTCGTCCTCGGTTATTCTAGCATATATAATTTTAATTATCTAATAAAATATGTTAATAAATTTATCTATAATATACCTTGGATTTCTATACCTTCTAAGTTCAGCATTAGAAGTAACAACTATAACTAAATCCAGTTTGGGAATACCAACTATATATTGTCCCCCATATCCTGCCGCTACAAAAGCACTAAAATCTTTAATTCTTGCAATCCATACATGGTAACCATAACCATCACCGTAATCTTTTAAAGATCCTACAATCCACTCTTTAGGGATTATCTGATTATTATCCCAAACTCCCTGATTAATATATAAAAACCCAAATTTTGCCATATCTCTCGGTCTTAATTGTAATCCATATCCCCCAATATTAATTCCTTGAGGATCTTTCATCCATTTTATATTATTAGATATCCCTATAGGTTTAAAAAGATATTTCTCAGCAAATTCTTGAGTACTCATGTTTGAAGTTCTTGTGATAATTGCTGAGAGTAAATGAGAATTAGCAGTATTATACTGAAATTGTCCAAACATTCTATCTTTAATAGGTAAATTTAGTATAAAATCAATCCAATTTTTAAATTATGAAGATAGGCATTGTTTATTTTGATTGTATTCATTTTTTCCCAGCAATTTGATTAATTTTTTACCAAAAATTAATGTTTTTTTTTAATGAAATAAGCAAAAAATGTCTATCGGATTATTGATTTTCAAGTAAAAAATGCTTCTGGTTGCTAATTCAATTTATAAAGTTTAATTTACATTATATTAATATACTCAAAATAAAAGAATTATCAAGATTTTATTGATTATTCATTTACTTAAATAAGTGGTGTGTTTTAAATGGGATTTGACAATGAATTTGATGAAGAATTAGAATTTGATGAAGATTTGGAAGATTTAGATGAAGATTTGGAAGATGAGGATTTAGAGGATGAGAATTTGGAAGATACCCCCCCAGACATTCCTAAAAGAGATATAAATTCCAAAACTCCCGTTGAGAGGGTTACAACTGAAGGGAAAAAGATTTCAGTGTATTTTATCTCAACCATTGGGCCTGAGAAAAAGCAAAAATTGCTTATTAACACGGGAAATCTTGTTGGGGATATTAAACAAACGGTAGCAAGCTTGTTTGCTTTGGATCCAGCTGATTTCTATTTTTCAGCACTAGGTATAACTATGGATGAACAAACCCCCTTAAAAGATTATGAAGTAGATGATGGAGATGATATACTTCTAATCCCAGCTAGTATTGCAGGTAAATAATTAGAAACATTAAAGTTTGTAGGATTTAGAATTTCTTTTTTTATTTTCTCTCTTTACTTGAGGGAATCAGAGCAATTTCATCGTCATCATCAATATCGTAGTCTTGTATTTTCTTGTCATCAGACAGTAAGATTCCCCCTGAAGATAAAAGAAAATCCCCCAATTCATAATTAAATAGTACTCCAACTCTCTCTTTAATAATATTAATTAATTCGGTTGTGTCTACAATGATCAACTTTGTTATTTCGCCAGGTTCAACTAAAGATCTTATGTAAACACGGATTTGGCCCTTTAGGTTAACCGTATTCTTAGGGGGAATATAAAATATCTCCTCATCAGTTTGATCTTTGTTCTTAAGCATATTGTCGATTAATACCTTTCGCTCTTCTTTATCAAAATAGAGCATTTCTCTAATAAATAATATCTTGTCAAGCTTTGATAATCCAAGAGAGTTTATCTTTTCTAATTCTTCCTTACTAAAAACCGAAAAAATATATTTATTAATAATAGGTATATCCTCATAAGATTCACTTGAATCAAGGTATTCTTCTATTGAAGGCAAAGCCTCAAGATATTCATCGATGAAATTCTCTTCTATCTTGTTTATAGACTTAGGTTTCGGTGAATATTTCTTGTCTCTTATTTTATCGTATTGATAACCATTAGATTGGATAACTGTGTAGATTGTACTAGTAGAAAGAACCGCGACACTCCCAATTGTTAGAATAAGAAATAATGGGGTATTGTTTATACCCAATAGGAAATAACCAATGTAAATTAGAATAAAAATTGCGTAAAGAGTAATAACGCTAAGTATTCTATATTTTTTCCTCATAATTTTTTACTAAAGTTGTTGGTCTAATTTTCAAATATATAATTTATCATATAAATTCCATTGGAATAATTTTGGAGTTTTAATTATCTATCACCATGAATTAACTTCCTAACCTTATTATACCTCTTAAGATTTAATTTGAATAATATTCTATTTTTTTCTTTCTCAGTTTCTACTAATTTCAGATTTTCTAGAATCGAGATGTATTTTTTTATAGTTGTGTGATTTTTTTCCATCCCATTTGCAATTTCAGTGATTTTCAATGGCTTTTCTTCTTTACTCAGAAATTCTATTATTTTTAGAACGATATCTTTATTCAAATAAAAGTAAAACTTATCCAGCTTTGGGTTTGAATCAATTTCAAAGAAAATCCGATGGTTATTGAGTTTTTCTGACCTGACGAATTCAAATTTTTCTAAGCAAGATAGGTGCCATAATGCTTGATTACTCCCAATCTTTAGGGTTTTCATAATATCATTAATGTTTGAGGGATTTCTTTTTATGAAATTATAAATTTCATTCCTTTTTGGATTTTCTATGATATTATTCTTCATTAATCTCGTTCCAGGGATGATTGTTTTCTTTTTTATTAATGATTTTATTATTAACTCAATTTTATTTTTGTTTAAGTTAGGGTTTAGTCTTACCCTATTATTTACGAATTCTATTATATCAGTGATCGAAAAGAATGTCTTTTTTGCTAGATATTCTTTTACTAATCCAAGAACAATAGATTCTAAACTATCCAAGGAACTCATAAGCGACTTTTGGTTTTTTGTTTCATTACTTTGTTTATATAATTAAAAACTCTCTCTACAATAATATTTTACTTATATTATATATTAATATAATAGGTATCCATACAATTTATAATCTAATTTCTTTCACCTTCTACTATATTCTTTTGTATTCCTAAAAATGGTTCGAAAAACTTCAAAATTTTCTGTATCATTTTTAGTTTTTATTAGGTTAAATCTTATCTTTTAGGAATGAATAATGTTTTTATCGAGAAATAGTAAAAAATAAGTTTAAAGAAACATTTCAAATTCTGAAGGAGGAATGCATCATTTTTGGAGTTTATAGAAGATTTTTCTAATAATAGGAAGTTTGATCCTAAATTTCAAGTGAAACTTAAGCCAATCTTTCATAATATAGTGGAATTCTATATCTTGATAGAATTACCTAAAAACGAGTCGAATAGATGGCCAATCAAATTTTATCTAAAATTCCATAATGAAAACTTTTTTACTCCATTGGCTGATTTGTGGAAATATGATGAATTATTTAATGAAAAGTTTGTGAGTGTTCTATTAAAAAAAAAGGAGTTTCTAAACTTGTTATTAGATTCGATAAGAATAGCAGTTAAAGTTTTTCCTTCCTTAAATCGCGCTTTAAAGAATAATTATCCTCAAAATATTGAGATGACGTCTTCCGAAATTTCTGAATTTCTTAACCATCCAATAGAATTGCTCAAGCATATTGGATTTAAGATTCAATACCCCACCAAATTAAGATTGTCACAGAAGAGAGGTTTATCTGCTAGATTATTGATCGGATCCAAATCATATAAGGGTAAATCTGATTTTAGCTTAGATTCTCTCTTAGATTTCAGATGGGAAATTCTTTTTTTCGGGAAACCTATAGGATTAGATGAATTGAAAAGATTATTGAAATTGAATAATCCGTTGATAAAGTGGAGAAGTAATAAATGGATATTCATTAACAAGGAAGATCTATCCTTTTTAAGATGGATTTACGATAGTAATGGATTTTCTGGTAAAATGATGACATCAGATGTAATAAAATTAGAGTTATTAGATAAATATACAGATTTAGGCTTTAGAAGAGATTATAAAATTAAATTATTAGGAAATCTTAGAACTAAAATAAAAAAAATCAAGAATAAGTTAGATTTTAAGTTACTAGAGCCCCCGAAAGGTTTCTTGGGTGAATTAAGGGATTATCAACAAGCAGGACTTTCTTGGTTAGCGATGTTATGTGATATGGGGATAGGAGTATGCTTAGGAGATGATATGGGCCTCGGTAAGACCATACAAATTCTAGCTTATCTTTTATACCGACTAGAGAATTATCCTAATGAAGAAGGTAGCATTTTAGTGGTGTGTCCTACATCCTTATTAACTAACTGGGAGCATGAGATAATAAAATTTGCTCCTAAATTAAAAGTTCTGAAATACTATGGACATAATAGGGTGAATCTCCGTGATAAGAGAGAGGACTTTCTTATTGCTCACCAAATAATTCTAACTTCCTACGGGATCATAAGAAACGACATCGATTTCTTAAAGAATATACAATTTAGTGGTATTATAATTGATGAGTCTACAAATATTAAGAATCCTAAATCTAAAAGAGCCAAATCCATTTACTTGTTAAAAGGAATTTTTAGAATCGCATTAAGTGGTACACCCATAGAGAACCGTCTTGAGGAATTATGGTCGCTTTTCAATTTTCTAAATCCTGGGCTATTAGGTTCATTGAATGAGTTCAAGAAAATATTTGTAAATCCTATTCAGAATTATCAAAATGCTGAAAAAATCAAGAAACTAAAATCTATTATAGATCCCTTTATACTAAGACGTTTGAAGATAGATAAAAAAGTAATTAAAGATTTACCAGAAAAAAATGAAATTAAAATATATGTCAACTTATCTGAATCCCAAATAAGCCTATACACAAAAATTGTGGATGAAATCGTTGAAAATATCAGAGAAAATTATAATAGTGTAAAAACGCGAAATGGATTAGTACTTAAACTATTAACTAAGCTAAAACAGCTGTGCAATCACCCATTACAATATCTAAAGATTGATCCAACTAAATATGATTTTAATAAAAATCTCAAGGATTTTCTAGAACAATCTCCTAAAATAGCGAGAATTTTTGATATTGTTGAGAACATTCTTGAAAATGACCAAAAAGTTCTAATATTTTCACAGTATAAAACGCTGGGAGATATTTTACTAATGGCTTTTACCACTAAATTTGGGAAACTAGTATCATTTTATCACGGTAGCTTGACCCCCAACCAACGTGATGGGATAGTTAAGGATTTTCAATCGCGTAAGGAGAGAAGTTCAAAAATTCTAATTGCTTCCCTAAAAGCTGGTGGTTTTGGGTTAAATTTAACCCAGGGAACTACGGTTATACACGTAGATCGGTGGTGGAATCCTAGTACGGAGTCACAAGCCACTGATAGGGCTTATCGGATTGGTCAAGATCAGAATGTTAATGTCTATAAATTTGTAGCTACAGGAACAATAGAAGAAAAGATTGATAAACTGTTGGAAGAAAAACGAAAGTTATCAAGGCAGATTATAACTCCTACGTCTTCAATTATTTCAAGATTACCTATAGATGAGATTGAGGAACTATTTTCCCTCATGCCCTGATAAGTAATAAGATTCTTAACCCTATTCCTTTTCTCATCTCAAATAACAAGAAAAATACTAAATTTTCATCAAAAAGCATTTTTTTAATAATTTTTCGATTTTAAAATTTTACGCATCCCAATCCGACTATGACCTGTTATTATTATTTTACTACATTTTCATTCCAATGGGTTTTATAATACCATTTTAACTCCTTAAAGATAATAAAAAATAAAAAAATTGGAAGTGATATGTATGAGTTTTGACGAATTTGATGAGGATTTAGGTGGGGAGAAACCAGTAAAATCAAAAACCCCTGCATCTAAAACCCCTTCAGCAGGAAGAAAAATGACATTGTACTTTATGAGTACAATTGGTCCAGGCGAAAAAAAGGAAAAATTAACTGTGAATGATGGAAATCGGGTTAATGATATTAAACAAACATTAGGAAATTTATATGGACTTGATCCTAATGATTTTCACCTTAGTTCAGGTGGAGTTACTCTAGAAGAATCTGATAAATTATCAGATTACAGTGTAAACGATGGCGACGACATTCTTTTGATTCCCGCGAGTACTGCCGGGAAAGCTTAAATATTTTTCTTAATATATTATAAAGTAAGGTATAAAATAAGGGCATTAAGCCCTTCAACTTTTTTTATTTTTTAAATAAATATTAATGGTAATAAATATGGATAAGGATTCAAAATTTTTCGGAAAAAATTTATCAGTGGAAGAGAGAAATTTGTATGACCGTCAATTTCGTCTTGAGGGATGGTCTCAGAAATTGGTAAAAAATTCAAGGATATTAATAGCAGGTGTCGGTGGTTTAGGTTGCGAAATTGCGAAAAATCTATCGATGCTTGGTATCGGTCATTTAGATCTTGTTGATTTGGATATTATTGAACACTCTAATTTGAATCGTCAAATTCTTTTTACAGGTGCAAAGACCGGAGAGCCTAAAGCGGTTGTTGCTGCGAGAAAACTTAAGGAAATAAATCCTAATATAATAGCTAAAGGATATCATACCACTTTAGAGCGATTAAATCCCTCAATCTATCAAGCCGCTGATGTTATAATCGGGGGGCTTGATTCGATGAATGCACGTCTAAACTTAAATGCTCAATGTGTTAGGTTCAGAATCCCTCTTGTTGATGGAGGTGTATCTGGATATCATGGTCATGTGTACTCAATCTTCCCTTATAAAAATGCTTGCTATGAGTGCAATCCCTTACCAGTAGTAGAGAATGATGATATGGCTGCTTGCACAGTAGTAGGAATTCCTCGAAAAAGAATTCATTGTGTTTTTAAAGGAGACATGGCATTTAAAGAAAAATTTGATAGAGATCCTATTCCTAAAAATGTAAATGATATAGAATTCATTCAAAAGGTTGCAAATAAATTAGTCCATGAACATAATTTCTTACCAGAATACACGCTAGATGATATTGTAAAAATAATTGATAGACATGATCCGGGAATAATAACAATTAATGCCGTTATTTCGGCATTACAATCCCATGAAGCAGTGAAAATTCTCCATTGGAAAAAAGGTCATAAAGGTCTGGGGGAACCCATTCAAAATTATATAGTTTTTAATGGAATGACTATGAAATTTTATCATATTGAAAAAAAGAGAAATACCGCATGTTCTCAGTGTGGAAAACATGTGAGAAGAGTTTCAATAAAATTAAAACCTCATTCACCATGTGAGAATATAATAAAAATATTAACAAAAAATGGGTTTAAACCAGATCCCGATTCAGAGCCAATTCTCACCTTACTAGATTTTAATGATATCAGAATGATTGATTTAGAACAGAGTTCAATTGAGAATGGCTTAAGAAATTATGAATTTATAACCGCAGCAGGTTTCAAGGATGGGGAAATTTTTGTAACCTTAAAACTAAAATAAAAATTTAACCAAAAAAATCAAATAATAAAAAAAATAGAAAATTAAAAATAAAAATTATAAAAAGGTTTGATAAAATGAGTATAAGAAGTAGTCGTATTTCCCAAGACTTTGCTGGATTAAAAAAGCTGTTAAAGTCAGGTACTATAATTCAATTAAAACCATTTAATCCTAAGAAGAAGAGCATAGATCATTTAGCTATGGCAATAAAAGGCCCAAAAGGTACTGTATATGCTGGAGGTGTGTTTAAATTAGAAATGAAATTCCCTTCCCAGTATCCTAGGCAACCACCTTTCGTTAGAATGCATACTCCAATATGGCATCCAAATTTTTGGCCAAAACCGACCGAATATAAAGGACAGAGAAATATATGTCTAGCTTTAGTAGATCCCTCGTTGATTGGTAAAAAAGGTGGATGGAGTCCATCAAAAACAGCAGTTACAATTGTTCAAGCAATTATTGCTATGTTAAACACCCATGGTAAATTCGTAAACCCAAAAGATGTTTTTAATAAAAAAGCAGCAATCGAAATGATGAAAAATCCAAAAGTTTTCGATAAAAAAGTTAAAACCTTAGTTAAGAAGTATGCAAATAAGCAATGGTGATTTAACTCATGGCAGACAAAGAATCAGCTAATAATTCAATTAAAGATGTAATTAAGAAGAAGATAAAAGAAAAAATCAAAAAGGAGTTATTAGATGAAATATGTGAAGAGCTTAAATTAGAAGAAGAAGAATTAACAGAAGAAATAGCATTGATGCTTACAAGTAAACCATCATCCAAACCAGTCATAATGCATTCTAAGGAGCCTACGGCTAAAATAGTAGAGAAAGATAACGTTGAAACTCAAATAGAACAGGAAATCCAAAAGGAAACTTACATTTCGGTGAAAGCAATTCTCAAAATCGCTAGCCATGCGCTTAAATATGCAAACTCTAAAATTCCAAAGAAAAATTGGGTGGAGGTTATTGGGCTTCTTGGTGGAAAGATGGATAAAAATAATATTCTCCATATCGAAGATGCATATCCAATGGGTCATGGTACAGCAGTATATGCGGAAATTAAGGATTATAAGAACTATGTAAGGGCATTTCAAGATATTAAGAAACAGAAATTATTTACGTGTGGATGGTACCATTCACATCCAACATTTGGTTGCTTCATGTCTAGGGAAGATATGGGTACTCAAGAAAGGTATCAAAAACTCTGGGATAAAGCCGTTGCACTCGTTATAGATCCTTACCTTATAGATGGAACTTCTACAGGTTTTGAGATTTATCGTGCAAATTTGAAGTCAAAAACATGGTATCCTTTGGTATATGGGATTAATGGATCATTAGATATACGTATGTTGCCAGATATTTTAGCGTTTATGAATCCTATTATTCAGGGGAAACCTATTTATTTAGAATATGATGAAGATTAAATTAAGCAATAAATGGGGGTTATTAAGCCGTGGTGAAAATTAAATCAATAGCGTTATTTTTAATTGCTTTTTCAACTATCGGTATAATACACGGTGCTATTCTAAATTCTTTTAATGTATTTGTAAGTTGGTTTTTAATTGGATTATGGCTTATTTATTCTTTTAAAGTATTAAAAAATATTAAACAATATCGCGAATATCGCAGTCCACATAATACTGCTTTTTTTACCGTTGGTCCTGTTTTTGTTGGTATTTTTTATTCAATTTGGGGTAATTTTACAGGATTACTAGGTGAAAATCTATTGGTAAGTACAGATTTTTACTTAAGTTGGTGGAGCATTTTATTTGGATTTCCCTATGTACTTTATGGTTCAATTTCATTATACCGTTGTTTTAAAAAATATCATGTAATTTATTTTGGAACAAAATCTGTAAATGCACGGAAATTTGGTTATATATTAGGTATCTCGATAGTTTTTTTCATAACTGTCTTTTGGATAAGTTTTTATTCAGTTATCGACTTCTATGATTCTCTAATAATTCCACTACATTTTTTAATAGATCTTAATCTTTTAATATTGCTTATCAGCTCTACAATAATAATAATTATTCCCGGTGTCTTTGGATCTCACAGGAATTTGCCCCAATTAACAAGAAATTACATTTCACAACGTACAAATAGATTAAACCAATTGACATCCCCTAAAAGAGATAGAAGTCCTGATGGATTAAGAACGAATGTTCGCACTTCAAGTAGATCATCTCCAACTCCATCAGCCAGAACTGTTACCAATAGATCAAGATCAGTAAGTCAATCAACCAGATCGACACCAACATCTAAAAATCGGGCTAAAACCACCAGATCTAAAACAACTAGTCGAACCGTGAGTAGAGGGCCAACAGGAACTCGAGTAAGGACGCAACAAAGTACCAAAAAAATAAGTAACTTTAACATATATAAACCAAAAGCAGGACGTTTATCACCAGAGGACTTTAAATGTATTTTTTGCTTTAATTTGCCAAAAATTCCTCAAGATAACGGTAGAGGAATAATATTGTGTCCAAATTGTAGATATCCTGCTCATGCAGATGAATTTAAGGATTGGTTGCAAAGTTCAAATCTCTGCTCTCGATGTAATTCCCCTATTCCAGCAAGTTATAAGAGAAATCCTAAAATAATCTCGACCAAAAATTATCTAATTGTTGTAAAGCATTTTATTGGCAATAAGAGATAAAGGGTTCATGAAATTTTAGGAATCGAATTTCCTAATTTTAATTTTTTTTTTAAATCCCCTATTGTAGTTTTTAACTCGGCATAAACATTATGAGGATGGATTGATTCAAAACTTTCAATCTTAAATTCAATTTCATAATCGTCTTCTAGATTTGGGAAGTTTCCTATAATAAAGTTTTTTGCCATCTCTCTAATTACATCTTCTGAAAATAAGGGTTTTAAATGGGCACTTCTTACCAATTCAGCTTCTTCAGGTCTTTTTAACACAGATTGTATTTTACCGCTCATAGATTCTTCTATTACATCAATGATATCTAAAACATCAAGTTTTTGACCGGTTAATTCTTTTATTTGAACGATTATGGTACCATTAGACCTTTGATTATGTGAAGAGAAAGGAAGGATATTGATAAGCTTATTAAGATCTTCTTCAGTAACATGTATATCTTTTCTTGTTTTGATAATTTCAGCAGCATATTCCTGAGACATTTCTTTTGCACATGGGCATACTGTCATTCCTACAGCACTTGCCCCAATAAAATAAGTATATTCAATTTCTCCTGAAGATGGTCTTTTAGCCTTAACAAAAGATATAATCTCATATGATTTTTGGATGTTTCTAGTATTATTTTCCCTGACTTGAACTATAATCTTTCCCTTTAATTTCACTTCCGCTTTGGATGTATAAGGGTGTCTTTCTAACAATTTTTTAATGATTCTGTCACCTACTAGTTCAATTGTTGGGGTTGGTTTGTATATTACTTCATTTATGACTTCTTCAATAGTTTCGGAAGTCCGAGACATGTGAATACCTCGCTGTTGGGCAGGAAGATCAATTAAAGCGGAGATTTTTGGGTAAAAAGAGTATTTCTTATTCTCTTGTACTATTTCTACTTTTTTTTCGAGCTCAACTATACCAACCTTGTCAATAGCGATGTCTATTGCTGACCCAGAATCTTGTAAATCCATTTTGAATTTAGGAATTTTGTATCACCAGTAATAAAAAATATTTTATTTAGTTCTAATCTTAAAAAAGATTAGATAAAATATAAAATAATTTCAAAAAATTTGAATATCTTAAGAATTCAATGCCATTAAAAAGTATTTTTAGCGAGTACGCATTAATTGGAGAGGATTTAGAATTTAAGCAAGATGTTTCAATAGAAATTGATGAAAATGGGATCATTTCAAAAATACACTATACAAATCCAGAGGATTCCGTAATAAATTTTGAAAGTAATCATTGCTATTTACTACTACCGGGTTTTATTAATTCTCATACTCATATTGGTGATAATTTTGCGAAAGAACTTGGTTTTAATAAAGAATTAACTGATATAGTAGCTCCACCATTTGGCCTTAAACATAGGTTACTTAGACAAACACCAAAAGATATTATTATTAAAGGGATTAAAAATGCTGCTTTAGAAATGCTCTCTAACGGGATTACCTGCTTTATTGATTTTAGAGAGGGTGGAGTCGAGGGTATAAATCTTATAAAAGAGGCTTTAGAAGTATCCCCAATAAAATGTTTGATCTTTGGTAGGTTTATGGATGAAAGCGAAATAGAATTAATTTTTAATCTAGCTGATGGAGTGGGATTATCTAGTTATAAGCTCATTTCTAATTCTACTAAGACTTTTGTAGAGGAATCAAAACAAAATTATAAAAAATTAGTTGCTTGTCATTGTGCAGAGAAAAGTCGTATTCCTGATTTAATCAATAGGGTAGTTAATGACAATTTAGTTGATATTATCATTCATGGTACGAAATTTACTAAAGAAGATTTAGTGAGGATTCAAGCAACTAAGAAATCACTTATTTTATGTCCCCGCTGTAATGGATATTTTGGGCTGGGATTTCCTCCAATTACAGAGATATTAAAACTAGGAATTCCTATATCTTTAGGTACAGACAATTCAATGATAAATAATTCAGATTTATTTGAAGAAATGCGTTATCTATATAGAATTTCTAGAGTACTTGGTAATTATGATAAAACGATACTATTATCATCAAAAGAACTCTTAAAAATGGTTACAGTTAACGCTGCGAAAAATTTTCATTTATGGATCGAACGTGGTTCAATTTCAGAAGGCAAATACGCAGATTTCTTTGCAATTGATCTAAAAGAGCCTAATTTTTATACACTTAACCTAAATGAAAGCAATATTTTTGATGTTATTGTACAAAGAACAGGAACAGCGAATATTAAAAGAACTTATATAAGAGGAGAAGTAGTTTTTGAAAGAAACTGAAAAACCTTATATCATTTTAAGTTCAGCAATGACTATTGATGGGAAGATTGCCTCAAAATCAGGAGATCCTGACCTTTCGGATGATGAAGACTGGAGGGAGGTTCATAAACTTCGTACAGAAGTAGATGGGATTATGGTAGGGAAGGGAACGATTCTAAAAGATAATCCGAAATTACATATTAAATTTTATGAACATCAAGGATATCTAAGGATTGTTGTAGATAGTAATTTAAGCATTCCAATTGATTCTAATGTCATTTCATATCAACCAGAAACATATCCTACTATTATATGTACAACTGAAAATATTCCTGTCAATAAAATTAAAAGATATGAAGAAAAAAATGTGAGAATCCTACAAGCAGGGAAAGGAAACCGTGTTAATTTAATAAAACTCATGCCTCTTCTAAAGAAATTAGGATTAAATTCTATATTATTAGAAGGCGGAGGAACCTTGAATTGGAGTTTCATAGAAAATGATTTAATTGATGAAATACGCCTATCTGTTGCACCATGGATTATTGGCGGGAAGGATGCTACAAGTCTGGTAGAGGGAATCGGTTTTAGTAAAATGAGTAAAGCCCCTAAATTTGAGTTACTCGAAGCAAGAACTAGAAATAATTATGTCATTTTAAGATATAAAAGGAAAATGAGATGAGTCAAGAAGAGATCCAGGTTTTAAAAACCCTAACAATAGAAGAAATAAGAGATAAAGTAAAGGATATAAGGTCTCATTTACCAAAAGATGAGCGGTTTCTCATTACTTATTCAAAAAATTTTACTCTTTCATTATCAAACTACTGTCAGAATTTTTGTGGGTATTGCTTTTACAATCATAGAATTCCTAAGCCGAATGGGCAAGAAAATATAATTTTACTTGAAAATGAGCAAATGAAATCGGCAATTCAAAGGGGTATTAGTTATAATTGTAACGAAGCATTAATTATGTCTGGAGAAAGGCCAGACAGTTTTAAAGAAGTAATGGATAGATTAGAAAAGCGGGATTGCAAAGATTTTATAGAATTTGTGAAGAGTGTTTCTAATTATTTATTGGATTTCAAAATATTACCCCATACAAATTTAGGTATCCTTACTTATGATGAATTAAAAATGCTAAAAGACTATAATGCAAGTATGGGGTTGATGTTAGAGAGTACAAGTCCTGAATTATTAAAGACTGGTGGAGTCCACGAACAATCTCCGGGAAAAATCCCAGATATACGTATAGAACACATAAATAACGCAGGAAAATTAAAGATCCCATTTACTACAGGGCTGTTAATAGGAATAGGTGAATCTTTTGAAGATAGAATAAAGGATTTATATTTAATTAGGAAAATTCATGAAAAATATGGTCATATTCAAGAGGTTATAATTCAAAACTTTGTGGGGAAACCAGGAATTCCTTACAAACCTAGGGAAGAAATTATAATAAAAGATTTATTACGAATTGCAGGAATAGCCAAAATAATCTTAGGTAATGAAATCGCCATCCAAGTTCCACCAAATCTGATTTCAGGATATGAAAAGGAATTTATTGAGATGGGTGTAAATGATTTTGGTGGGATCTCACCCTTTACTATTGATTACATAAATCCCAACAAACAATGGCCTCAAATTGACGAATTAAAAAAAATTTGTGAGATTCAAGGGTATTACCTTAAAGAAAGGTTGCCAATTTATGATAAATATATTCAAAGAAAAGGTTTTTACTCAGAAAATATTAAAAAAACGATAGATAGTATTATATATTAAAACCAATCACTCACATGCTTAACCAAATAAATCCAGAAATTAAGAAAATTTTGAAAAAATCGTTAGATGAGGAGGAAATTACATCTAATGAAGCTTTAAAATTATTAAAAATTCATGGTAAGGAATTTCTTGCTTTACAAAATGTAGCAAATGAAATTTGCTTTAAAAAAAAAGATGATGTTGTGACATTTATTGTTAATCGAAACATAAATTTCACAAATGTGTGTTTTCAAGGTTGTAAATTTTGCTCATTTAGTCTACCTGCAAATCATGAAGATGCGTTCCTTCTTACTTTAGAAGAAATTAAAAGTAAAGTCATCGAAGCGAAAAACTCAAATTGTTCGGAAGTGTGTATTCAAGGGGGAATAAATCCTGATTTAAAATTCGATTATTATTTAGACATTCTCAAAGTTGTCAAAGAAATTGATAAGGACATGCATTCTCATGCCTTTTCTCCTCAAGAAATTTATTTTATATCAAAATTGTACGGTAATTCAGTGGAGGATACTCTAAAAGAATTAAAAAAAGCAGGTCTAGATTCTATTCCAGGAACAGCAGCTGAGATTTTAGTTGATGATGTTCGAAGTGTTGTATGTCCTAATAAAATTAAAACTCAACAATGGATTGAGATAATAACAACTGCACATAATTTAGGAATTCCCACAACTTCAACAATCATGTATGGACACATAGAATCGCTTAAAAATAGAATTGAGCATTTGGAAGTGTTAAAAAATATACAAGTAGAAACAGATGGTTTTACAGAGTTAGTACCTTTACCATTTGTAAAGGAAAATCCACTTTTATCTCGACTTGAAGATTATCCTTTAAAACCGAGTTATGGAATGGCTGATTTAAAATTATTTTGTGTATCACGTTTATTTTTGAATAATTATATTGATAATATTCAATGTTCATGGCCAAAATTAGGCCCCAAATTTTCACAAGTCTCTCTGAATTATGGTGTAAATGATTTTGGTGGTACTTTATTTGAAGAAAACATTTCTAGAAGCGCAGGAGCGGATTATGGTCAATTTCTATCTTCAGAAGAAATTATTACAATAATAAAAACAGCAGGTAAACGCCCTGCTCTAAGAGATACTTTGTATAATATAAAAAAATATTATTAATATTAAAGAGCTTGTAGATATTCTAATATATAGCGTTGAGTTATTAGATCGGAATTAACCATACCCATTACTTTTCCTTCTTTAACAACGGGCATCGCAGAAATCTGATACTGTTCCAGTTCACGTACAATATCCAAAACAGAAAAATCTGGAGACGCGGTAATAACTTTTTTAGTCATAATTTCTTCAAGGTTAACAACACCAACTCCCTCAGCAGTTGCTTTAGTTATATCCCAGTCCGTTATAACTCCTACTAGTTTATCCTCAGAAAGAACCGCAATGATTCCACTATTTTTTTCAATCATCAAAGCCGCAGCATCTTGTATACTTCTGCTAACATCAATTGTTGGTATTGTAATCATAATATCTTCTGCGGTACTTTCATTTTCCTTATCAGTTAAACGCTGAATACTGATACGTTCAGCTGCTGTGCATGGGAGCATATCAGGGTTTGCTGCTAATAAATCGACTAATTCTATCATATTATGATGAATGACATTCTCTCGATATTCTTCTCCAGCTTTTAATCTTTGTTTTGAAAGTTCCGCAAACTCTTCAGAATGATCCTTCAACAATTTTTCCACTTTTTTGCGATCTCCTAATATTTCTTTGGGTATTTGTAGATGATCTGGAGATTTAATGATGTGTTCTTGAGCAGCATAGATCACTCCCCCCGAATTAACTAGGTAATCATTAGCAATCATAACTCCCTTTTCTCTGTATACTATTTGCTCCATTCTAGTTCGGGCTGCTTTTCTATTCGGATCAGGACTATAAGTATTCGCTCCTTCCACGATTAATGCCCACTTACCCATACGATCAACAGTTATTGACGGGGATTCAGAAAGACGTACACCTAAATAATTGAACACTGGGGCTGCGGGAATCAAACAGAAAGCATTCTCAATAAGTAAATTATTACGATTAGTGGAAAATTTAGTAGGATGCTTGTAACCCTCTGTTATAATCTTCTTCTGGAAGTACATGTTAGTTACTAATCTATTTTCTTGCCATAAACTAAAAAGATCATCTATAGGTAATCCCGATTCGTTATATAAATAACCTTCTAAATCACTTATACCAACAACTTTAGCTTCAGGAACTCTTTCTTTCAGAATACGTGCTGCATGCGCACCAACAGCCCCAAATCCTTGAATCAAAATTTTTAGATCACTAGTTTCAGGAATTTCTAAATTGGCAAATTGCGAGAGTACTCTCAATCTAGGCATAATGTCTAGTAATGTTTGTAGGGCAATTACAACACCCCCTGCAGCGCTTCCCTCGGTATCGATATTTACGCCTCCCATTCCAACGGGTTTAGATACAGCACTATCTAATCCATTTTCTATTGCTATGGTCTTCATATCAGCATCATTTGTTCCTACATCTGGCCCTGGTACATAAATCTCTTTATATCTATTGATCAACCGAGCAAAACCACGAATCACTTCCTCATGTTCCTCTGGTGAGAGATCCCGTTCAGCAACTATCCCCGCTTTCCCACCACCATATGGTAGATTAGCTGCGGCGTTTTTTAGGGTCATTCCACGAGCTAGGTTATGAATATCTGAAGGTAATATATCAGGTAGCATTCTAATACCTCCCATACTCGGTTTTCCCATACTCAAATTATCGATAACTAAATATCCGCCAATTTCCAAAGACGATTCTTCATCCCATATACAAGCAACTAGATGCGGACCTAACTTATCAGTAACTATCCGAAGTCGAGACAATAAATGCTCATCTACATTGCTAAACTCTAAATAACATTTTCCTTTGTCCTTTTTAAGCCGATTTTTAAGGGTAGCTTCGGGTAACCGTTCTTTAATCAAATTTTCCATTTTCTTTGGAATCATTATTTCCAATCCTTTAGGGTAATGTATCTTTGCAATTTCTTTAAGATTCTATAATTAAATATATTTTCACTTTTGTTAATTTTATGTTTAATCAAATCTAATTTTTTTTATAGGTAAAACCATTTAACTATGTAATTTAATAAATTTTAAATTAAGTAGAGGTAATATTAATGACAATAACACTTATAGCAACCGTGAAAATTCAAGAAGGGAAGATGGAGGAAGCGAAGGAAGCTTTAAGAAAAATAGTACCAAAAGTTAAAGAATCCGAACCGGGAACCTTAGAATATATCCCCCATACTGTCAAGGAAGATCCTAATGTAATAATTTTTTATGAAAAATATGCTGACGAGGATGCCTTAAAGGCGCATGGGGCAAATTTAGGTAAGAATATGAGGGAATTTGGACCCTGTTGCGTTCCAGAAAGACCAAGTATAAAAACTCTTGAAGAAGTATAATAATTTTTTCTTTTTTTCTTTTATTCATCTTGAATATAAGGTTTACCAAGAAATAAAGACATTTCAGCTTTGTTCAGTTCTCTTCCTAAATAATTTAGATGATAAATATCTCTAGTCAAATTTTGTGTAATAATCTCCTTACTCATGGCTTCAGCATTATCTCCAATAAAGATATGGAGTAAACTGTCTTTAATTGAGTAAAAAAGAACATAAATTTTTCTCGCTATTTGATTTATATAAATCCTAAAATATCCTTTATTATCAGGTATATAATCTTGGTTTAAGGTATTTACAAATGTTGCGTTATTTTCATTTATTTTAGGGACTTTTTGATTTAATTTGCCCTTTGCCTTAAATAATGATAATCCTTGATTGATGGGGGGTGTTTTTTTATTCTTAGCCAGATAGTTAAGTTTTATACTGTCTTTCAACTCTCTTACTCCACCAAATAGCTTAGTGCTATGCTCAACAGTAAATAACACTCCAATACCCATCTCAACGGCAATACTTGCTAAGAGCCCATTAATTCCCACTGAATCTATATCCATCAATTCAACGACATTTGAAATACCAAAAAAGAGAGGTATTTGTTCATTAGGGGGAAGTTTATTGTATAAAAAATAGGATTCCAAAGAATTACAAATCCCAGGAGAGATAGGGCTTTCCAGTAAGGGGTCAGCAATTATTTTAGTAAATCCATGACTTTTCAATTTTTTTGTTAATTTTTGTAATTTTTCAATACGAGTTTCAGGATTTTTAGGAAAAATTCCCTCCTTAATGTTTGTTGGGAGAATTACAATTGGTATATCTTTAGGGATATCAATAAAATCATTATAATTTCCAATATCCAAGCTAAGGATCATATCAATTCCCATATCAACTGCAATTAAAATTTCAGATCTATCCATCGAATCTATACTCAGTAAGATGTTAAAGTTCTTTCTTAACATTTGTATAATCTCTTTAACCCTCACCGGATTTGGCTTATTTGACACACATCCTATATCAATTATATCTGCTCCTGAATCAATATAATGTTTAGCTTTCTTTATGATGCTTTTATCACTTTTAACTGTACAATTGACAATTTCAGCGATAATAGGTGGTGGGAGATTTCTTCCTATAAGTAAATCTGATTTTTTTTCATTAACATAAAAGGTATGTACCCCTAGATTTTCCTTTGCTATGTCGTATTGTTCTTTTATTATTTGATGATAAAGATCTTCACCAGAGTATTCGATTATTCTATTAGCGGGAATAACATTAGATAAATCTACATTCTCAATATCCTTAAATAATGCAGGGAGTTCTGATGCGAATTCAGGCCCTTTCCGTATCCTAACAGAGAATTTCTCTTCCAAGGAGGTTGAATCCCATTGTACAAAACCAGGCAGTAATACAAGATCATATCCTAAAATTGATTTATTTCCAAGAATTTCTTCTGTTAATGATTCATCTAAGAATGCGGATACAGAAATTGGAGCTTCTTCAATTTCAATGGTGTGAGTTTTAACTGATTTTACGAATTTTTTAATAATGGGATAACTTTGTTTGCCTGTAATGATAAGTATTTTAATCTAAATCACTCATCAATTTATTTTTATCAAATGGAATAAAAATATTATCTAAAATTGAACCTGATGCTTGTTTTATTTTTAAATTATCTATTATATGCTTAAATCTTCCCCCTAAAAGTCCATTTGCTATAAACGTTGCACCTTGAGCAGCACGTTTAGCTATTTGACTATAAGTCTTCATAATTCTCACGGGAGCAATATCTCGCAAGCCTCTTTCGATTCTATCTTTAAGATATCTAAGTTCTGCACCTCTACCAGCTAACAAAACCTCCTTAACTTTTTTCTTTCCTGAAAAGGATGATGAAATTCCAAACACAGCTTTTTTGACACTAGATATGTAAGCATTTAGAGCTGTTTTTACTTGTACGTCATTTTCAGCTAATAATGTGATTTCTTTAAGACTCAAATCAGAAAATCCCGCAATGGAAGCAACTCCACCCTTATAGATATTTTCTTTGTGGATATTTTTTATTAAATATGCCAATTCACCATCAAGACTTCCACAAGCCCTAAAACCCATAATATTGGAGCCCCCAATTCCATCAATAATTTGTCCATTTTCAATTGCTAATACCGCGGTAAAACCATATCCAATTTCAACCATTATGAAATTTGTTTCCTCCGGCTTACATTGATATGTTTCTATCTGATCTCTGATTCCCACAACGGCAGTACATAATTTATCTGCAGTTCCCATATCAATCTTGTTAATTTTTCGATAATTAGGAACAGTAGGAAGATGTTTAACACCAGGGACGATTACAGCTTTAATCGGTTCTGCTTTAATAAGTCTTAGGATTTCACCGAGTCCTAAAAGTTTTTTCTGATCTTCTCTCTCAAATTTTAATAAAGTAAAAAAAATATCTTTCTCATTTAAATCTTTAACATCCTTTAATGGGAGACCAAAACCACTTGGGGCAACCATCAAATCAAGATTTTTAATAGTTCTAATTAGATTTATAACTTTTTGAGGTTCTTGAACTATTTCCTTAGAGGGAACTGAAGTATCCAAGGTTATTTCATTTCCTTTTAATGCAAAGAAGTCCCAAGACTTCGAACCAGGATCCACACCTAAAACAGAGAATTCTTGAGGATTCACTTCAATCAAGTTGTTAATTAAATCTAAGGATAATATATGATTTTAGAAAATTTAATCAATAATAAGGATATTCATTCTACTTTTAGATTTTAAGTTAAAATTATTTATATTTCGATGACTTTCTAATCATAATTCAATTAATAATAAAAAACAAATTCAATACAAAATTAGGAGTAAAAATTATGGCAGTTACAGTTTTTGTATGTAAGATATGCGGGGAATCTATGATTATGGAAGGAAAACCAAGCCGCTGTCCATTTTGTGGAGCTTATAAGAAATATCTCGTAGATTTAGAAAAATATGATGACACAGGTGATTGGGATGTTGAATTAAATGAAACTGATAAAGCTAACGTAGAAAAGGCACTAGGAGTAGAGGTTTCTAATGCACTTTTTTATAAATGCTCTGCAAAAAAAGTTAAAGAAATTGATGGTATAAAACTTTTTAAGATTCTTGCGAAAGTTGAGAGTGAACACGCAGCGGTATGGAAGAAAATCCTAAAATTAGATGAGATTAAATGGGAACCCGCAGAGACTTGCGAAGTTGATTATAAAGCAGATTTAAAAGATTCTCATGCTAGAGAGGAGAGAGCTATAAAGTTTTATGGCGAAGCTGCTACCACTGCAAAGAATCCCCGAGTAAAAGAAATTTTCAAAGCCTTTGTTGAGGTTGAAACGGATCATCTAAAATTATCTGAGGAAAGGCTTAAATAATTAATATTAGTTTATATCTTTTTTTTCTTTTATTTACTTAGGAATATGGTTGAAACAGATCAAGGATTTATCTTTAATATTCAACGGTTTTCAACAGAGGATGGGCCGGGTATCCGAACTACTGTGTTCTTCAAACAGTGTCCATTAAAATG
Source organism: Promethearchaeota archaeon (assembly GCA_019894875.1). The sequence goes on from JAGXNR010000008.1 coordinate 62,293, forward strand.
TATATGGTGTCATAATCCGGAGTCAATTTTAAACAAAAGACAGCTTGAATGGTTCAAACATAAATGTATTGGATGTAATACTTGTATTGACATATGTAAATATAATGCACTCTCGTTCAACGAAAGTGGTTTAAAAATAGATAGGGATATATGTATAAGTTGTGGAGAGTGTTCGGATGAATGTCCTAGTACTGCTCTACATATGTGGGGCGAATATTGGAATTTGGATGATTTATTTTACGAAATTCAAAAAGATAAAGTATATTACACTCAATCTAAGGGAGGCATTACTGTTTCGGGTGGTGAACCTACAATTCAATCAGATTTTATCCTTAAATTTCTGAAAATGTGTAAGGAGAATGATATTCACAATGCTCTCGATACGTGCGGCTATGCTCAAGAACATATTTACAGAAAACTATTACCTTATGTTGATCTTGTGTTGTTTGATATCAAGGAAATTGATCTGGAAAAACATAAACAATTCACAAGCATACCAAATGATTTAATCTTACGGAATGCCATTTGGATTGCGAACTACATGAAAAATAATAACAAGTTGTTTTGGGTAAGAACCCCAATAATTCCGAATTATAACGCAACTGAAGAAAATATTAGAGGGATTGGAGAATTTATTGTATATAAGTTGGACAATACACCTGAGCGTTGGGATCTACTGGCTTTTAATAACCTATGTTCTGCAAAATATGAACGTTTAAATCTTGAGTGGCACTTAAAAAATGAAACTTTGATTCTAGAATCCCAAATGGAGTATTTTTTAGAGGTTGCACAGGATACTGGGGTTACAAATCCTAAATGGTCAGGTTTGGTTAAGGGACGGGAAAATGAAGAAGAAAATAAATAAAAAATGGGAGTTTAATATTTCTTATGAGTTTTGATCCAATAGATTTTGGATTGAAGAAAAATTATTTGTATGAAATAATCGCCACTTCATATTCGATTACTATCGATGGAACCGCAATCAGGCCCAATGCTTCCTGCATGGGGGTAAGATTGGTAGAAAACAATAGAATACAGATAAAACCATTTTACACTACTTCTACTTATCAAAATTTAAAAGACAATAGCATAATAACTCTAAATTTTATTGATGATGTGTATTTATATGCTCTAGCAGCATTAAAAGATCCTAATTCTCCTATAGGATTAGTTGAATTTCCAATTAAATACTATGAATTTAAACATCTAGAATCTCTAAACATGGACATCCCCTATATTAAAAATGCATGGGGCATTTTAACTTGTAAAGTTTATAAAGAGCTTCAAGAAGTTAAAAAAGACGATTTGGGAGAAAAAATTATTCCAATATTTCGTTTAGAAGTTATTTCAAGTGATTTATTTGAAGTTTCTCATAAACTTTTTAATCGAGCAGAAAATTTAGCCTTAGAGGTAATAATATTAGCGACACGCTTAAAAATCGCTAAAAATAATGAGAATGAACCTTTATTCTCAAAAATTCTTAATAATATAAGAGAATATATCAAGAATGTTAACAGATTCGGAAAAAATAAAAAAGCAATAAAGGCAATAGAAGTTGTGAATAAATATATCAGTAATTTAATATAGTAATCTTATATCCAGAAATAATTATTCTACTTTACTAATTTTTTCAATAAACATAAGAGGATATTGCAATTCTTCAATCCAATCCACTTTTGCATGAACTTCAATATCTTCATACTTAAGAATTAGCTCAGCGCGGATAATTTTTCCTGTAATCTCATCATAATTAAAAGGTGTACTTTTATTTCCAAAAATTTTATCTTTATCTAAAATGATCCGTACTGACTCTACGTAGGGTTGACAAGAGATTGCTGCTTCAATTCCTTTTTCAATTGAACCTATAATTTTATCATCTGCACTTACAGGAATCCCACTCATTATATGATAAAGCGCCCCGAGTTTAATACCTGTTTCAAAACAAGCTCTTTCTCGATTAGTTAAATCCGGTGAAAAATAAATTTTTTCAATATTGTTGGGCATTAAAAATCAATCAAAATATTCTATTTTTGCTCCAGAATTATTTGGTTTACAGATATAAATATGACCTCCACCATTTTTCTGGCTCTTTTGAACTGTTTTCAATAATTCTTCTGCATCTGAATCAGATTCTACGATACCTACTACACTAGGTCCAAAAGAAGACATCCCATAAGCTTTTAACCCATATTCTTCAAAAAAGGTTAGCAAATTCTTTACTATTTGATGTTGTAGGTTAATTTCTATTTTTTTAAAACCAATAGACTGTATCCGTTTTAAACCGTCACCGAAACACTTTAAATCATCCTTAATAATTCCGGGAATGATCTTCATTATGATTTGATGAGAAACCTCGTTTACTTCTCGTTGAGGAATTGGGGCATAATTTTGAAAAACTCTAATTTCTTCATCTCCGTAAGCTCCTTTCTTAACATTAGGGATTACTAAAACAAATCGCCAATTATCAGGTATATCATGTCTAGAAATTGTTATCGCAGGATTTGAAGAAGATGCGGCAGATGATGGTAAAAAACTTTCCTTCTCTTTTCCTTTCCCATAATCATGTCCCCCATCTAAAATAAAACCTCCTGTTGCAAAACCCCTCCAGCCTATTCCAGAAGTTCCCCCTCGTTCAACAAGTTGAGTCAATTCTTGAATCGAAAGCTTATTAAAACTTTTTAATTTAGTTATTGCGGTAATGATTGCTAAAGATAATTGAGTTTTTGAACCTAATCCTACATGCGAAGGAAAATATCTTTTAAGATTGAAGTGGAAATTTTTATTACTGATATTAAATTTTTTAAATACTTTTGAAGCAATCTCATTTATCACTTCAATAGATTCTTTATAATAATTATGAGCTTCAATTTTAAATTCTTCAGCACTATTCGAAGCTTCAAATACAACGTTAGGTCGATCTAACATAAGACCAATACCACCATCAATTCTCCCCGTATAACCATTTTCGTCAATTAGAGATAAGTGGATGCGGCAAGGGGTTGTTATTCTTAAAGAAGTCATATTTTTAGTTTTTAGAAAGGAACATTCAACTATGTTTTAGAATTCTTAAAATAATTTAAATATATTAGATATGAAATCTGTACAAATTAAATTCTGATTCTTGATTCGATTTGATTTGAGATATATAAATTTGATGAATTGAATAAGGTTTTATATATTTAATTTATTATTTGTGAAAAAAACTTCACACAAAAGAACTTATTTTAATTTTTAAAAATCTTTGATTTTTTATACAAGTCAGCAAGGCGTTACAGATGGAAAGAGACGATAGGCAAAAAGACCAATTTACTGAAATAGGGCTACTAATTTTCAACAATTCTCCTTATATAATATACCTTTTCAAATTAGATGGAACGATTTTTGATTGTAATAAAAAAGCTGAAGAATGGGTAGGTTATACTCGTTCTGAATTAATAGGAAAGAACTATTTAGAATTATCAGCAATCCCCCCAGAGCTTTTACCTAAGATGATGGAGAGATTTAAGAGGATTGCGCAGGGAATAAGCCCAGAACCATTTGATATGCAAATTCACAAGAAGGATGGATCACTAGCATGGATAAATTCTTATATTTCCTTCTTTATATTAGAAAATGAGCAGTATTTCATGGCATTAATTCAAGATATTACTGAGAAAAAGAAAAGTGAGCAGAAATTAAAAGATTCGGAAGAAAAATATAAGAATCTATCAAATGAATTTGAATTAATGTTAGACTATTTTCCGGGATTAATTTTTTCTAAAGATACGAAAAATAATTTCGTCCACGTGAATCAGAAAGTTGTCGAGAGTTATAATAGTAATCTGAAGCGTGAACAGCAATTATTAACTAAAAAAGATTTGGAAGGAAGGAGCATGTTTGATATTTTACCAAGAGATATTGCTCAAACATATTTGGATGATGATTTAAAGGTAATTAATAGTGGATTGCCAAAATTATTCATAGAAGAGTCTTGGGAAACAGAATCTGGAATAAACTGGCTTAGTACGAGTAAAATTCCTTTTAAAGATGAAAAAGGGAATATTATTGGAATAATTGGTGTTTCAACGGATATTACAGCCCGTAAAAATGCTGAACAAAAGTTACAAGAATCAAAAGAGCAATACCAAAGAGCTTATGAACATGAAACATTCTACAAGGATTTGTTTACTCATGATATTAATAACATTCTTCAAAGCATCTTAACCTCTTTAGAAATAATTAATTTACAAATGGGCTCTGTTGAGGATCCACATAATATAAAACCTATACTAAAAATTATAAACGAACAAATTTATAGAGGTACCAGTTTAGTAAATAATGTATACAAATTCTCACAATTAGAAGAAGCAGAGATAAACATTCAAAAAAAAGATGTGGAAAAAACAATTTTAGAAGCTATCAACTATGTAAAGAAAAATTTCAAAAATAAGGAAATTAGTATCCAATTCGAATCTCCAAAAAAAAAAATATATATTCAAGCGGATGAACTTCTTAAGGATGTTTTTGAAAACATTTTGATCAATGCTGTGAAACATAATGATAATCCTAATATCGAAATCGTTATTAATATCTCCAAGTTTCAAGAAGATGGAATCTTGTTTTGGCAAATTGAATTTATTGATAATGGAAAAGGTATTCCCGAAGCCAAAAGAAAAAGCATTTTTACAAGAGGTTTTAAGGAAGACAGAAGTGTAAGCGGCATGGGGTTGGGCTTATCCTTAGTTAAAACTATTACAGTTAAATATAACGCGAAGATTTTGGTAGAAAGTAGATTTCCTGAAGATTATTCGAAGGGTACAAATATTAAATTACTATTTCCTGAGGTGGTATGAATTGGCAAGAGTATTAATAGTAGAAGATGACGATTCACTTAGAAATATATATCGAATCGCTTTAAAATTAAGAGGTCATGACGTCATTGGAACCGCTGGTGATGGTAATGAAGCGGTTGATATGTTTAAGAATTTTTCAGATAAACCAGATATAATCCTCATGGATCATCGAATGCCGGGTAAGAATGGACTGGAAGCAACTAGAGAAATTATGAAAATGAATGGTAAATCAAAAGTTATTTTTGCAAGCGCTGATAAATCGGTAAGAGAAGAGGCAATCTCCTTAGGAGCAAGAAGCTTTAAACCTAAACCATTTACTCTTGATAAATTATGTAATAATATAAAGAAAGCAATGAATAGTGGATACATTAAGCTAAAAAATATGTAAAAAAGAAAACAATGAGAAGTTATTTCCATTGTAAAAAAAAATGATAATAAATCATTTTTAAATTTTCTTTATGAAATTTCTCTTTTAAGATAGAATTTTGTTTTCATTGAGCAAGATATTTTAAAACCTCTTAATTTAGTATAAATGAATATAGATTGTAAAAATAACTTAAAGGTTTTATTTATGAGTGATTTAGAAGGTTTAACCAGAAGGTTAATAAAGAAAGGTTTAAATAAAGAAGAAATTATCATACGCCTTGTAAATGAATATTTGGATTTTAAATACATTGAAAAGGACTCCGCAGTCTCGCTTGCTGAAGCGATCTATGAGGAATGTAAAAAGAGTGATAT
>JAGXNR010000090.1 GCA_019894875.1 Promethearchaeota archaeon
GTTATCACGGATGGAGTGATCAACTCACATATGATATGCATGTTCCGGGAACTAAACTTTTAGAGTCACATGGGATACCTAAACCTGTTTTCAAATTCACTGATTCTTGTCCACCTAACGATATAGAAGAACTTCGTAGGATGTTTAAAGAAAAACGTAAGATTGCCGCGGTCATAATTGAGCCAATGGGAGGAGAAAGCGGGGCTTTACCAACTCGACCAGGATTCAACAAAGAAATTGAGGAATTATGCCATGAAAATAGGGCACTAATGATTTCAGATGAGGTTGTATGCGCCTTTAGGCTTCATATGGGTGGAGGGCAAGCTTATTACGGTTATACTCCTGATATTTCTGTATTTGGAAAAATAGTAGGTCACGGTTTCCCTTCCGCTGCAGCAATCGGAGGTCGTGCGGATGTTATGGCGGTATGTGGTGCTGGAGTAGGTGGGGGCAAAAGAGCCTATTCAGGAGGGACCATAGCTGCAAATCCATTAACATGTGCGGCTGCCTATTGGGCTATAAAATTTGTTGAAGAGACAAATGCTACTGAGAAAGCTGGTAGAGCTGGAACAAGATTATCAAATGGATTAAATCAAGTATTTGCAAAATATGATTTACCATGGTTTTCATATAATTTTGGTGGGACTGTTCATTTTCAAACCAGTTGTGTTTTTGGGTTAGATTTAAGCGATCCAAAACAATCAGGTCAAATCCCAATTCGAAAAGACTTTATGAGTGAGATGGGAGCAGCTCTAGTAGATCAAGAATTAATTTCTGTTGCGGGAAGTAGGTTTTATACATGCATGCTTCATACAGATGAAATTATTGATGATACAATTCAAAAAATAGAGAACATCTGTCAGAAAATTGAGTAGTGTTTAGACGTTAAAAGCCCATTCCCCTTTACGCATAATAGGCTCAGTAGTTCCATCTTCCTTTACTCCATCAACATCCATCTCTTCTGATCCTATCATAAAATCTAAATGAAATAGACAATTATTACCCCCAGCATCCGAAAATTCTTCATCGGACATAGTTTCGCCATCCTTTAGAGCGGATCTTATACCATTACCCAAAGCAATATGACAAGAAGCATTTTCATCAATAAGAATATTATAAAATAGTATACCAGACTGGGAAATTGGGGAACTATGCGGAACCAACGATACTTCACCTAATCGAGACGCTCCCTCATCTGTTTCAAGCAAATTACACAAGAATTTTCCACCCGTTTTAGCAGTAGTTTTTATAACTTTTCCCTCAGAAAATGTTAAACTTAAATCTTCAATTAATACATCTGTTACTAATGGTTTAGTTGCTGTAACAGTTCCTTCGGTCATATCCTTGTGAGGTGTAGTGAATATCTCTTCTGTAGGGATGTTGACTACATTACTGATCCCGCCTTGAGTAGTAAAATAAGCATTCTTCCACAGGTGTCTCTTAGGTAAGCCAATTGTTAGATCTGTTTTAGGTGCTTTAAATTTTAGTATCTGATATTTTTTCTGGTTTAGATATGAAGATCTTGTAGCTAATTGATTGATGTGATTTTTCCAAGTTGAGATTGGATCTTTGTGCTTAATACGGCAAATGTCGAAAATGATATCCCAAAGCTTTGGTTTTCTCTCTTCTTGGGGGATTTCGGGAAGGACTTTATCCACCCAGCCATCTATGGGTGCGGCTACAGCTGTCCAATTAACCATCCCTTTCCTACGTAGATCATTTGAAGGTTTATTGTGCTTTAGAGAGGTTTTGCGCGTTGTAAGAATTAAATCAGGATCTTGCCCTGAAAGTAAATCAGGATTTAGAGTTGGAAAGATAAGCATTGCGTCAGTCTTTTTCGCTATATCAAATCCTGCATCTGCCCTCCATTTTGGATATTCATCAAAGGAATCTTTAGGAGCATTCTGATATCGAATTAGACGTATCTGATCATCATCCCAGAACACATCAACTAGCTTAGCTCCAACCTGATAAGCTTTTTTTACAATTAATCTTATTAACGGGGCTAATTCAAGGGGTATGCCATATCTGGAGGCAAAAGGTGCCCCGATTAATAATCGTTGTCCTGCTTGTAAATTTAATCCGACTTTTACAATTACTTCTGCATATTTCTCAAGATTTTTCTCAAATTCAGTAGTCAATTGAATCATCCATGGATATAATTAATAATAACCTAACAACATAAGGGAATAGTACTTGCTTTTAAAATATTAAGTTTAATCTTAAGATTAATCATTAGTGTATTCCATTTATGTGAAAGAAATTCTATTTCGGCATATAAAATTTGCATAAATTACATTGATTTGCTCTTAACCTTCTTTCAGGACCCAATATTATGAGTTTTTCTCTCATGTCACCACCGCATTTAGGACAGCTCTTAGCAAAATTATCTTTAATTGAATTTAAAACATTTTGAATTCCTTTTTCTAACTTGATCAATTCTAATGCATTTTCAATTATTTTCTTGGCGGATAACATACCTATGCCTTTAATCCATGCCAATTCCTTTGGTTTAGAATTTGCTATCTCATCAATTGATTTGATACCTGCATTCACTAATCGTTCCGCGGCAGTAGGCCCAATTCCTCTTACACGTACTAACTCTTCAATCATAAATAACACGACATTAAAGGATTCGAAGGTATTCTTTTCTATTAAAATGATTTATATCTAAATAACCTGTGATGAAACTATAATTTCAACTATTTTATATAATATAATGTTATTTAGGTAAAATAAAATTTAAGTTGAAAAAATATAAAAAAAAAGAAAGTTATTTCTCGAGTTGACGCCCTACACCATTATACATTAAGTAACCGCCTACAATAGCACAAACAATACCTATACCTACTGCTATTGTTCTAACAATAGAAATATTTAAGTAATTCGAAATAAATATTGCGTATACGAAAAATATCAGAGCACAAAAACCGTATATGAATTGTTTCCATTTCGTTTTTAATTGTTCATCTTCAAATTTATTATACACTCGAAATGAAAGGTATAATACTGGAGCAACAGCGAATATTGATTCAACACAGATTAAATAGAGAAAGAATGGTAATTCCCAAACTGGTGACCAGTTAGTTGATGCGTTAAGAGTCACCCCCCAACCAGGTGTAATGACAAAGAAAATCATACAAAACATAAGTACACCATAACTAATTAATATCAACAATTGTTTCATGGTATTGATGACTTTTTCTGATTTGAGCAGCATTAATTCGAACACTACAAGAAAAATCGGGGCATAGAATAAACCAAAATTCGTTAAATAGTTTAAAACCAGTACAACACCTTCATTTGGAATGGGTCCATAAATGAAGTTAAAGATATTACCAATCACACCCGATAGATAAAATCCTGCGAATATAATGTTTAACCTTTTCCTGTCTCGCTTAAGAATACGATAAGCTAAATAAGCAAATGATAAACAAACAAGCATTTGTGCAACGTAGATTGTTATCACACGCATGGGACTTTCCAATTGATAAAGAACCATTTATAATCACACTAAGAAGCTTATTTTGTTTTATTTTTATAATTTTTATTATAGTAACTATCTGTATTTCTATATATATTATTATCGCTATTTTTATAGAGAGTATTGTTTTAAGAGTGTCTGGGAATGTTATTAATTAAGAGATGATCATAAAGGGATCTAATTATTCCAGTTGTCTTCCTACTCCATAATAAATGAGGTATAAAGAAATTAATGTGGGTAGAGAAAGTATTGACCAAATTAATCTGAAACTATCATTATTTAATGTGTTTGAAAATGATGTACCATAATAAAGAAAGAAATAAGCAAGCATTCCAAGTAAATAATACTTCCATTTTTTTTTTAAATGTTGATTTTCAAATTTAGAATAAATTTTAATCGAATAATAGCTTGTCGGAACAATTATTATGACGCTACAGACAAGTACTGAATACAGAAAGAAACTCCAACTCCAATTTGGTTTCCAATTCGTAGTTTGATTTATTTGTATCCCATTGGGAATTAACAGTAAACCTAATAGAAGTATACCAGCTAGGATTAATAAGATAACTTGAGATTTTGTTTTAAACGTATCACCTGGTTTTATAAGAATTAATGTAAAAATTAGTAAGAAAATTAAAGAATAACATAAAACAAAATAAGTAATGAAATGTAAAATGTAAACAATATTCTCTACAAAGATATTTGCATAGATGATGTTAATTAAACCACCAATAGCAGTAAAAAGGTAAAAACTACTTAAGTATAGATTAGTTTTTTTCTTACCTCTTCTCAATACAACAATTGCCATATAAAAGAAGAATAATGCAAAACATCCCTGAATTACATAAATCTGTAGGAATCTTGCTAAATCCATTGTTTAACTATACCTTTTAAAAAATTGAAAATTAACGTATTTTTGTCTAATAAAGAATATTATATATTTTATTTTCTAATAATTTAAAGATGCTTGATTTAAACCTTTTTTAATCTATTAGAACGAACTAAAGAACTAACAATTTGGTTAGAAATTAATAAAAGAAGTAAAAATAAAAATTACGATAAACCTTAATTAGGCTATTTCTCACGCCATTCCTGCCCACATCTACCACAACGATATTTATGGCCATACACTTTAGGATAATCACTAATGATATTTGTTTTATCTGTGGATTCATGAATCATGTATTTGTTTTCCTCATTACAACTTGGACATTTTCGTCGTCCTTCAGTCTTCTCTATTGTGAGTAGACCGTTTACATCTTCACCCATTTTTGAGTTATCAACTCCTAATTTATCAATTTAATTAACTTATAGTAAAACTCTCATTTTTACAAATTATATTTTAAAATGTATTATATTGTTTTTATAACTTTTCTCTATTTTTTCTAAAACAAGCGAACAAATTAATATAATTTAATTGATCAAAATTGTTTTAGTTGTCCATTGTATTCCTTCATGAGTGTCTTTCCATATAGTTGAGCTTGATCAAATAATTCTGGGCTAGAATATTTATAACGAAATATAAAATCGTTAAAAATTTTCCTAAAAATCTCTAAAATATCCTTATTCGTGTTAAAAATTTCGTAGCAATAAATTAAGTTCAAATATCTTGTAATTTCCTCTAAATTAAACCTACTAATACGTAGATTTTTCGATGGCTTATTTTTAAAGATTTGTTCAAGATCTATTCCGACGAGAATCGAAATGCCTTGAAAATAGTAAATTTCATTAAATTCTTCAATTTTATCCTTATAATATTGATAAATAGTTTTAGGATCAAATAAATTAACAGTTAGTATAAGTACATCAAGTTTTTCAATCTGGTTAAATTTATTTATTAATTCCTCAAGATTTTCAGCCAAAAACACTTTAGTTTTTATTGGAACATCTTCAAAAACAACCAAAAAATCTCTATAGCTTTCAGATGAGTTAAGGTTTATAGCAAATTGCTTAATGCTATCAAAAAAAATTCTCTTGTTATTATCTATATTTCCGACAATCCCTATTCGCAGACTATAACTAATTTTTTTCAACTAAATTCTTTCCGAAAACAATTATTATTGTTCTAAATTTATAATTACTAATAAATCATTTTAGTGGATAACTTCTAAAAAATACAGTTCTTCTAACTGTAAAATTGGGTAATGAAATGCTTCTGGTTTATTTAGAATTGATTTTTATGATTATAATGTGGAGCTTTTCATTTGTTGTAGTAGATATTGCTATAGATTTTATCCCTCCTTTATCATTTGCTTTTTACCGGTTTATAATTGCTTCTTTTACATTCTTAATCATTGATATCTATTTAAAGTTAAGAAAAAATTTACGAAAAAACCTGAAACCAATTGATAATAATAAGAGTGATGAATCATCAAAATTTCTAAAAAATGATTGGATTTTAATGATTCTTGCTAGTTTTACGGGGATCTCATTTTTCTTCCTAGCTCAGTACACAGCGATACAAATTATTGGACCATCTCTCCCTGCTTTATTTGTGTGTCTATTAGCACCGATTATTATTACAATACTAGCATTGATTTTTTTTAATGAAAAATTAAATATGTTGAAGATTATTGGCTTTTTAATTGCTTCTATTGGAGGATTTCTTCTAATCACTGGTGGAAACTTGACAAAACTCACCCCTGAATCTCCAAGTTTTATAGGATATTTATTTGCACTTATTACTCCTTTATTATGGGCAGTATATTCTACAGCAACAAAAAAAATAAATCAAACTAATTCAAATTTTAAAATGCTCAAATATATTGCTTATCTTGGTACTTTAGAACTCTTCATTTTTGTAATATTAAATAATGAATTAATAATATTCATAACAAATTTCTTTAATATTATCGTGCTTCTAAGTGCCTTGTATACTGGCATTGGTTGCTATATAGTAGGCTATTTTATTTGGCAAAATTCCCAACTTAAGCTAAAATCCTCAAAAGCCGCATCATTCCTATATATAGAACCATTTATCACACTTCTGTTTTCATTTCTACTTCAAAGGAGTGAAACGATTCTAATATGGAATATAATAGGGGGAATTATTGTATTAATTGCCGTACTTATAATAAATTATAAATAGAAAAAAGATGAGTGTAAATTTACTTTAAATGAAGGATTTTTTTCATCCATTTGGGAAGTATGAATCCAATATAATAAAAAGTATTCGCAAGCACCAAAAACATCCTAAAAATAATTAGTGTTATTGGAGTCAATTCGATAAATCCATCCCCTATGGCCCCAATTGCGAATAGGTTAAACGATATTATCAAAAATCGACCTTTCCATCTTACTACAGGATTATCCTTCACTTTGAGAGAGACGATTGAAAAATCATTCCCTGTTATAGTTGATACTAGTAATGAAAATGCCAGAAATCCTAAAACAAAACCTTTATAATCAATATCAATAGCACTTCTTTTGATTCCTATTAAGCTATCCACAGGATCAGCAAATGCAAAGAGAAAAACAAAAACATAGATGTAAAACACTATTGATAAACCTACTATAATTAAGCTAACTATTCGATTTTGTTTTCGATGGAGTGTTGGCATATAGATTTGAAGCCAAGCAATTAAAGCTATAGGCACCCCTATTGTTCCTAGTAGAACGTAAACGGGATATATAATTTCCTCATTTGTAATTAACCAGTATATATATCCTAATCCACTAGGATACCAAGGAGATACAGTAAAGATTACGGCTAAAAAGAAATATAAGAGCATTCTTTCTTTTGTCTTGATATATTTAAAAAGAACAATAAATCCATATAACCATGAAATAGAGATGCTTATAAATCCTAAAATTCCCGATAGTTGAGTTAAATTATCCAAGGCAATAAAAATCAATAAAATCCCCATCTAATTTAAAATTTTTAACTACTTTAACTTTATAATGGTTTCACTAATAAATACTCATGTTTTATCCACTCTATCTACAAATAACACTAATCTGAAATTAAAAAAAAATATATATCCGCACTCTATATTAATTGTAAATTTTGTCAAATAATCATTAATAAAAAAATTAAGGTGTTTGATTATCGCGCGAAGAATTTATGTAAAGGGTAAGAAGACTCACGCAAAGGGAGAGACTTTTTCTCAAGATAATGTTGGAGAAGAGAAAGAACGATTTTTAATTAGTCTTGACCTTATGAGTTTGAAGACTCGCAAGGATTACGATTCATTTGGAAGAGTTGGGGAATTTTATTTTAAGATAGATGGTCCTAAAACTTTTAAGGCACGATTTCCTAATAAGGGAGTTATCAAGCTCCAAAAAAATCAAACTTTCACAAGTAAAGCTGATTTATCATTGTGGAGTCAATTTAAGACAGTCCATAGGAATGAGGAAGTTGTTGAGCACATCAAAGTAATAATAAGAGAGATGGATCATATGAAAAAAGATCAAACTGTTGCAGAGCAAGATATCGAAATAAAACTCCCCCAACAGACTCAATACCTAGTAGTACAGGATGCACACGAAGAAATAAAGGCTAAACTTCGAGTTCAAGCAACTAGAACCAGATATTAAATATCTATTTTTTTCTTTCATTTTAGTTTTATTAAAAAAAATAAAAAAATTTTTAGAAAAGTTCGTATCTCTACAATTTCTTTTCTTGAAATCGATAAATAACATATGCAAAAATTACAACCAAAATAGCAATAACTATCTGGACTATCCCTACAAGAGTTCCCTCGAATAAATCACCTAAAGCTAAAGAAATTATCAAAACGGCAATCTCAAATACAGCCAATTAATTAAGGATTGCTAAAAACTTATTTTCTATTGCGGCAGATTTAGTATTAAGAGGTTCAAAAGAACAGAGAATGGACTTATTGAAGGATTTAAATTGGATGCGGGAAGAGTAAGAAATTTATGGTTTAAAAGAAGATAAATAGCTCTACAATGTGGTTTAATATAAAATATGGAATAGGTGTAATCCACCAGGCAAATCAAGGATATCATGACAATATATGGCCAACCTTGAATATTATATTCCCATTACACCTCTAATTACCTTCAAGTCATGTTGGCTTCCTGATGATGCCATTCGGTGGCTCGAGTAATTCAATCCAGTTACCGCAAGGGTCTTCTGCGAATGCAAGTCGTACTGGACCGAATTCCCTTGGCATGACCGGAAAATGGACGTTGTTTGTAGACAACCGGTGGTAAGTTGTATCTAGATCCTCAGTGTACCAACCCAAGTGATCAATAATTCTTTCAGTAGTGGATGAGATGGATGATGTCGCCGAAATGAACATAATCTTCATAGTATCATATACAAGCACGAACCGGGAATCATCCCATTCGCATGTTAATCGCGTACCCCCCAAATTGGTTTCATACCAATCACGTAATTCCCCCGGTTTTGCTACACTTATATTAGTGTGTGTATAACCCACATGATTGCTTTCAATGAGTTCAAACGGTACACCCCATGGATCCCGCACTCTCGCAGTAAGACGCGTAAGGTTATCAATAGAACCGCCAGCAGATTGCCAATCTGCGGTTGCTTCACTAATATTTAGAACTCCTATGCCAATGCTATCGATACATCCATCTTGTGATTCCGAAGCAACTGCTCTGCTTTGAATCTGAAGTAAATTTGACCCACAATACAGATTTTCTGAGCGTTTTGAAGGCTGAAAACGTTTTGCAGGTGTGTGTCGCTCATGCCAATGAGCTGCAGCTTCTCGATCAGAGATCGTAATATGAACGTGGTGCCAAAATAAACCCGATATAGTTTCTCTCAAGCTTTTATATTCAAAATTGTAGATTAATAATTCAAACCCATATTACGTTATAAATTTAATTTTGATATAAATTGATTTAAAAGAAAATTAAAGAAATAAACGAAAATTTATTAGCATAAAAAAAGTTAACAAATTAGGTATGACTAACAAGTGATGTGAAATTCATGTCTGAAAAAAATAATGACTCTAACCCTGTTATTAAATTTATACTAATGTATATCATTTTAGCTCTAGCACTATTTTTTCCAGCGGGGACCATTTTATGGATTCAAGGTGGAATTTACATAAGTATAATGATTATTTGCTCATCGATCTTTATAATTTACTTGAAGAAAAAAGATCCTGGATTACTAGCAGCTAGAGTTAAAACAAAAACAACAGAAAGTTGGGATAAAAAAATCGGGCTGTTTGCGAGTATTTTTATATTAGCAATGTATATCCTTCCTGGTTTTGACGCAGTAAGGTTTCATTGGTCATCTATTCCATTATTGATTAATATCATTGGATTTATTGGAATGATTCTGGCGGCAATTTTCTTTTTCTTAGTTAGCAGAGAAAATACATATTTATCTCGAGTTGTTGAAATTCAAAAAGAAAGAGGACATAAGGTGATAACAACAGGACCCTACAAAATTGTACGTCATCCTATGTATTTAGCTGTTATTGTTTTATATATCTGCCATTGCCTTGCTCTTGGTTCTTTATACTCACTAGTACCCTGTATAGGGCTTATAATTACAATAATTTTGCGAATTTACTATGAGGATAAAAAACTGCATGAAGAACTAGAAGGATATAAAGAATACGCTAAAAAAACTCGTTATAAATTAATACCAGGAATTTGGTAAAAAAGGTTTAAAACTAAAAAAAGGCTTAATTTTATCTTCTTGAATTAGCTCAAGTTTTTTACCTAGTGCGAATGGTTTTAAATTTATATATTATTTAATTTAAAATATGAATATAATGAGAAAAACAAATAATAATTTTCATTGTTTGGATCTTGAACATTCGAGGAGGGGAAAATGCCAGCAGTAACACCAAGAGATGGGCCAGTAGCAGTTACCGGTGCTTCTGGGTATGTTGGCTCCCATGTAGTGGTCGCTTTGGTGAAGAAAGGATATACTGTCCATGCTTGTGTGACTCAACTGAATAATCCAGACAAGACTGAGCACCTTTTGGCACTTAACGAAGGTGATTATCCAGGTCATGTGGAACTTTTCACCGGTAATTTACTCGAGGAAGGTAGTTATGATACACCATTTACAGATTGTGTTGCTGTACTTCATGCTGGTACACCTATGGGTTATGGAGATGCAAACAATCCCCGACAGATATATGATGGTGCTAAAAACGGTACTAAAAACGTCCTCAATTCAGTTAAAAAGGTGGGTACAGTAAAACGATTCATTTACACAAGCTCATTTTCTGCCATCCATCACCCCATGAAATCTGGTAATGTCTTTACCGAGAAAGATTGGGCT
>JAGXNR010000091.1 GCA_019894875.1 Promethearchaeota archaeon
AACCATAAATATAAGTTGATTGAAAAATACATGGCTTTAAAATAATCTCATCATTTGTTTCCTCATATTTACAAATTTCACAAAATCCTGCTTTTTCTAAAACATCTAAAAAAGTTTTTCCTGAAACAGAATAATCATGACTTCCTGCAATTATATAACATTTTATTCCTGCATCTTTAATCGCACCCTGAGTAGATTCAAAGAGTAAATCCTCTTTACTTTTATCCCATAATTCACCATATTTGGTGGCGTCACAACCAATAACTGCAACTTTATCTTTTATACCATGAGTAACCATTTTTATAACCTCCCTCTTACAGGCCTACATTTCCAATAATAATTTTTAAACTCAGCACCTTCATGTTCTTTTCTAAATGTTAATTCAACTTCCATCCCAATTCTTACATTTTCTTCAGGATTTTCAATCTCAGTCATGTTTAACAAAACTCGACCCCCACCATCTAAATCAATTACACATCGAGGTATGGGTGTAGTCATGTATGCCCCTCCCACTAAATGATCAAGCGTATATGTAAATATCTTTCCTTTTAAGGCTAACTTAATAAGGTCTAACTGATCATCTGCTCTACAGACAATACAGGAACGTGCAGTAGTAGGGTATTGAACAGTTCCACAATTTTTGCATTTAAGACCATACATCTTATACACGGCAGGAGTATCACGCCATAAGGTAACTGCAGAACTTTTACGAACATAACGATCTTTATCAAGGAGCTTTTTATTTTCAATATAAACATTATAATTTTCTAGAAGTTTCATTGACTGTTGATGTCCTGCTAGTCCCATATGGGTTCGAGATAATTCTTTTAAGGCAGTTATGTCCTGGACATGTAGTAAAATTGCATCTGCTCCATCGCCAAATCCAACTAATATCGCTTTTGCATTTTCTGTAGGGTTTTTCATAGCTGAGATTAATAACATAAAAGACATTGGTGTCCCAAGATCACCTAATTGAAAAAATAATCCGTTTTGTGCTACACCTTGATTAAACTTCATTGTTTTAGAGATGCGTCCATGGGTTCGAGGATTATTGTAATAATATGCTGCTATATCAATCTCCTCTGGATTTAAGTTATTCCTCTTCATAATCTCAGACATTACTTTTATAACACTTTGAGAGTAAAATTGATTGTCCATTTTAGCCTCAAAAGTGCGTATGAAACTATCCTCTTTTGTTCTTTTCCAAGGTCCAGTTACATTAACCGAGATAGAGTAATAGTCATCAATAATAAAAGGTAAATTATCTCCTTCAGCAATAAGAAGGGCAGCAGCACCATCCGCAAACTCAAATTCCCAAGTGGTGGCTGGCTCTGCCTCTCTCATATCGGAAGCAATAACAAGAACTCTAGAGATATCTTTATTTGCTTTAATGGTGTCAACTGCTCTTGCTAATGCTGTCGTTCCTGCTTTTAACGAATCTGTAAAGTCTGCAGTAATAATATCTTCCCTCAGATCTAATACAGTTGCTATAAGTGAAGCTGAATCTTTTTCAGTATAAACCTGAGTTGTAGAGGCAAAAAACAATCCATCAATACTCTTCGGGTCGATTCCACTTAAGCAATCTATTCCTGCTTCAATGGCCATCGTCAAACTATCTTCATCAGCATTTGCAACCACCTTATTTCCAGGACGACTGGGAAAATCCCAGGCGTTAGCAATCATCTCACGAGATAAGAGGTATTTAGGCAGATAAGCACCATAAGACTTTATTCCAACCATTTATTTATTTCTCCCTTTCTTTCAAAATTTAGTATATTATATGATTCTAAATTTTCCAAATTTAAAATATTTCCTTATATTTACCTTTCAAACTCATATAAGGAAAGTTATTATAAGAATATAATTTTGAATAAACAATAAGCTAATGTAAAAAGGTGATATTATTCTTTATCCAATAAGAAATTCATATCGTCAGTATATTGAATTAGATGATTTTTGGGATTTTCGGTTTGATTACGATAATATTGGTATCGAAGAAAATTGGAGTAAGGGATTTGACAACGGAGAACCAATCGCGGTTCCTGCAAGTTGGAATGATCAATTTACAGAAGGACGAGATTTTTTAGGCCCAGCATGGTACCAAACTATTATTACCACTCCAATGGGTTGGGGTGAGCAAAGAATTTTTCTTAGATTTGGATCTATTAATTATTTGGCAGAGATTTGGTTAAATGGAGAATTTATTGGATCACATGAGGGGGGACACTTACCATTCGAATTTGAAATCACAGAAAGATTAAATAAAAATAAAAATCTTCTCGTTGTAAGAGTAGATGGAAACTTATCTGAGGATAGAGTTCCGCCCCGTGGTTATCCTTATAATTTTCCACCAAGTAATTTTGATTTTTTTCCTTATTGTGGAATACAACGCCCGGTTTTACTCTACTCAGTTCCTAACAATTTTTTAACAGATCTTACTGTTAGAACAAATAGTCAGGAGAATCTTGGGAGGGTATTTGTGAAAATAAAACTGGAAAAAGTAGTTCATAATAAAATAAACTTTACAATTGAAGGATATGGTAAAAAATTTCAAATGGAAAAGTTAGTTGAGGGAGATGAGCTAAGTGTAAGAATAGACGTAGAAAATCCAAGGTTATGGTCGCCAATGTCTCCTAATCTTTATACCCTTACTGTTGAACTATTCAATGAAAACGTTATGCTTGATTCTTATGCATTAAAAATCGGAATTAGAACAATTGAAATTAAAGGAAGCCAATTATTATTAAACGGTGAACCTATTGTATTATATGGATTTGGGCGTCATGAAGATTTTCCAGTCACTGGTCGTGGGTACCTACCGGCAGTCATTATAAAAGATTATTCATTGATGAAATGGATTGGTGCTAATTCTTTTCGAACAACTCACTACCCTTACTCAGAACAAATGATGGATCTCGCAGACAAACTTGGATTTTTGATTATCGATGAAATCCCCGCAGTAGGTCTCACCTTTGATGAAAACCATATTGATCATCATCTTGAACTTTGTCAACAGTATATCCAAGAATTAATAGCTCGAGATAAGAATCATCCTAGTGTAATTATCTGGTCTTTAGCGAATGAACCCAGATCTAGTGAACACTCCAAAAAATTTTTCCAGAAACTATATAATATAACAAAAAACTATGACTCCACTCGACTCATAACATTAGTCAATGCGCAGGGAGTCAAGGATGAAGCATTTGAGTTTTGTGATATTGTCTGTTTAAATCGATATTATGCATGGTATACCCAACCCGGGGAAATTGAGAAAGGAATAGAGAATTTATCAGCAGAGTTAGATAAAATCCATCAGTTATATGAAAAACCAATAATGTTAACCGAATTTGGAGCAGATACCATTCCAGGATGGCATTCACAACCTCCAGAAATGTTTAGTGAAGAATATCAAGTAGAGTTTTTAACGAAATATATTGAACTATTGAATAACAAGAAATTTATCGTAGGACAACATATATGGAATTTATGCGATTTTAAAACTTCTCAGGGTATCCGAAGAATGGGAGGAATAAATTATAAAGGCGTATTTACGCGAGATCGTAGACCAAAAATGTCTGCACATCAACTTAAGAACCTTTGGAAGAAAAATAAATAGAAATATTATAGAAGTTCTTTTTCTATTTGAGGAATAAGGAATTGTAGCTTTATTTAGAGAAGAATTATACTTTTTTTGTGAAAGAATAATATTCCATTAGGATATTTGATAATGGGAAAAGGATGGGAGCAGACTATAAGAATCTTTTTCAATTTGTCATACTTAATTATGCTTAATATTCTAAATATATTCCTTAATGTTGATTTTATGAACGGTCCTGTTGAACCATTTAAAATTAAAATGGTAGAGCAAGTTAGAATTCCAGATGAAAAGAGAAGAAGTGAAGCAATAAAAGAAGCAGGTTACAACACATTTTTATTAAAATCTGAAGATGTATTTATTGACCTACTAACAGATTCTGGTACATCAGCTATGTCTGATAACCAATGGGCGGGTATGATGCTTGGTGATGAAGCTTATGCTGGTAGTAGAAATTTTTATAATCTTGAAAAAGCCATGCAAGATGTTTTGGGGTATAAATACTTAGTCCCTACTCACCAAGGTCGGGGTGCTGAACACCTCATGTATAGCTACCTTGTAAAACCCGGACAAATTGTTCCAAGAAATATGTATTTCACAACATCAAAATTGCATGTTGAACTTCCTGGGGGAAAAATGGTTGATATAATAAATGATAAAGCACATGATCCTGAGGATATGTATCAATTCAAAGGCAATGTAGATCTGAAGAAGTTACAAGCTTTCATTGATGAATTTGGTTTGGAAAAGATTGCTTTTGTAAATGTAGAGATGAATGTAAACATGGCGGGAGGTCAACCCGTTTCGATGCAAAATCTAAGAGAACTAAGAGAATTTTGTAATGAATATAAGCTCAAGATAATATTTGATGCAACTCGTTCCAGTGAAAATGCGTTTTTTATAAGAGAACGTGAAAAAGGATATGAGGATGTTTCAATCATTGAAATCCTGAGAGAAATGATGAGTTATTCCGATGGATGCATATATAGCTGTAAAAAAGATGCTCTTGTTAACATTGGAGGATTGCTTGCTACAAATGATAAAGAAATATTTGAAAACACTAGAAATATGGTTGTAGTCTATGAAGGTTTGCACACATATGGTGGATGCAATGGCCGCGACCTTGAGGCAATGGCCCGTGGCTTAAGAGAGGGAGCTCAATACGAGTATCTGAAATATAGAGTCGGTCAAGTCCACTATTTAGGCACGCTCCTTATGGATGCTAATATTCCAATAGTGAAACCAATTGGAAGTCATGGCGTATTTCTAAATGCGCTTAAATTTTTACCACATATCCCAAGAGATCAATGGCCAGCTCAAACACTAACAGCAGCAATTTATGAGGACTCAGGAGTCAGAAGCATGGAACGTGGTGCTGTATCAAAAGGTCGCGATAAAAAGACCGGGGAGAATATCTTTCCAGCATTAGAATTAGTCAGGTTAACTATTCCACGACGCGTCTACACCAACACACACATGGAATATGTGGCTGAATCTGTTATCCGCCTTTTTGAGAAACGAGATGAAATTCGAGGATTAAAGATGGTTTATGAACCGAAATATTTAAGGTTTTTCCAGGCTAGATTTGAACCAATTCCGCTTTAAGTAAAAATTTTAAAATCTCTTTTCAAGTACAGTAATTATTGGATGGAATCCCGTTTTTGCAAATACTTGTAGTAATTTTTCATCAGTGCCATAAGCAAGATTAATCCTGATTGAATCGCATCCCCAAGATTGCAGAATCTGAATTGATCGTTCTGCTAGTAATTTACCAACACCCGCGCCAATATATTCTTTCTTCGTAGCCCAATTATCTAAACGTCCAATATATCTTCCGATTGTGTTTTTCACTGCTTCAATCATTCCCATAGACATAACTTCCCCATTTGATTTTAATTCTGCGATGAGAGTTATTCGTTTTAAATTAGGTTTAAATTGTCTTAAACCAGAAGATTCTCTCCATTGTTTTTCTTCAAACCCAATGTCCAATTCGTCATTTAACTCTTTTAATATTTCTAAAGTAGCCTGATAATCAGAAGTTCGATAATTTCTGATAATTATATCTTCTTTCTTAATCTCTTCACTTGACATTATCTTGTCTATAATTAATTGGTGATTTTATTTATTAATTTTATGTCTATTCTTCGGTTTAAAATTTTTTGACCTTCCCCATTACTGTCTTTTTTTTCAATAGAAACCAAATACTCCTCAATATGAGGAATTATTGGGGAGACAAACAAGAGTTCTTCTTGAGGAAACCAGAAATCAATTTCTTGATTCATCACTTCTTTTTCAAAAAATTCTTTCAAATGAGTAATTGTTATTGAAATATTTCTTAATTCTTCTTTTGTGTTGTTTTGAATTGTGATTTCAATTTCTTGGCTATTTTCGATAAGGTTAATTTTAGTGATAGAGAGTTGAACTTCAGAGGAGGATTTTTGTTTTGAGGGATCAAATAACTCAATTGATGAAAATCCATCTTCTCCTTTTAGACTACTATGGGGTGAAAGTTCAAATCCTTTTAATGAAAAGTAGGAAATAGCTTTTTGAGTTCTAAGATATGGAGATCCAGATTTTTTCTGAATTATCCCAGAAAAGTAACCTTTTACGACCTTATCAATCAATTCTCTTATAAATACCTTGGTTTTTGTTCCCTTAGTTATAATGTCTTGTATTTTGGGGGTTTTTATTACCGTATCCCTTTCGATCTCGCTTTCAATAACCTTATAAAATTGATCTTCGAATCTGTTTCTTAATTGATCAGTTAGTTTACGAATAAGATCATCACCAAAAATATCTAATTCAAGTGGTAATGATACTATAAGAACTATTGTTTCTGGAGTTTGAGTCTCAAGACCAGCTCTTCTTTTTTGTCTTTCTGATTTAGTTAAAAATTTTTTACCAAAGAAAGTATAACCTTTATATTCCAAATCTATATGGTCAAGATCTTCTGTTTCTAAGAACCATACTGGATGATAGTGAATAGGTCGCATGTATTTTTTATTATTTCTGAAACGGTCATCAGGGTACATTAATAATGGAATTTGTCCCTTTTTTTCATCAAAATATAATACATAAACAACACATAAATACTCATTGGGGTTCTTTTCCAATGGTTTATTATTAAATATCTCAGCCACGTGAAACCATTTTTTAGATTTATAATATAACAAATAAATAATTTAATTACTAAGGGTTGTAATTCTTCTTATTCTAAAAATTTAACGATGTTCTTCTTATTTTCAAAATAGTGTATAAATTATCTTTCCCCAGAATTTTTAAAACATATTTCAAATTATTTCTATCTATATAGTTTAATAAAAGGATAATTTCTAAAATACTATTTTACAACAAGTTGAATGGAAATGGAAATCACTGATGTTAAAACTCATTTGTTAGAACTAGATTTTAAAATTAAGATCGGTTCAATGCCGAGATTTAAGGCAACAGGTTTATACATAAATATTTTAACAGATGAAGGAATAGACGGTTGGGCACTGAGTCATTGGAATCTTAGCAATGCCGCTCAACAAATTTTTGTAGAAGGAGCTCTTAAAAAGTTGTTAATTCGGAAAGATCCGTTTATGACGGAAGAAATCTTTCATACAATTTACACTTCTAGTAACCGGATTATGTTCGGAATTCCATCATCTACATCTGCTATAATGATTGCCTGTTGGGATATTATTGGAAAAGCAACAAAACAACCAATTTATAGACTCTTGGGTGGAAGAAAGCAAAAAATTAGAGCATATGCCTCCATGCCTCGTGGTTATAAACCTAAAGCAGCAGTTGGTGCTGTTGAATCTGCTTTAAAACCAGAACTAGGCGGTTTTAATGCTGTAAAATTAAGAATAGGAAATGGACCCAGCAAGGATGAAGAATTGATTAGAGAAGTAAGAGACACTTTTCCAAATATCCATATTATGGTGGATGCCAATTCTGCATATCAATCAGTAAATGAAGCACTTAAAGTTGCAAATATTTGCGCTAAATACGATGTTACATGGTTAGAGGAACCCATTCCAACCGATAACCTTAATGGGTTAGCTAAAATAAGAGAAAAATCTCCTGTACAAATTGCTGGAGGAGAGAACGACATGGGTATATTCCGATTTGAAGATATTCTCTCTAAGGATTGTTTTGATATTATACAACCAGATACAACTCGTAGTGGAGGATTTCTCCAAATGAAAAAGATCGATGCAATGGCAGAAGTTAAAGGAGTTCGTTGCATACCTCATATTTTTGGATTTGGGCATATATTAGCTGCAAATCTTCATTTCATAATGTCGACGCGTTGTGAATGGTGTGAATTCCCTTTCATTCCTGAGGAGTACCAAATCCTAGAAGAACCGATTAGAGCAGAAAAGGGGATAATTAATGCTTTAGAAAAACCAGGTTTAGGAGTAGATATAAATCAAAAAATGTTTGAAGAAAATGTTATAAAATAATAACTCTCTATGATTATATTTATTTTATAATTGATTTATAATATTTTCTTCTACTAAGTGGTTTACAAGCTTTAATACTTTGTTTGGGGAAATTATAGATTTATATTCTAAAGATAAAGAACTTGTCACTCTTAAAATATTATATCCCTTACACACTAAATTTATCAATTCACTGAGTGCTCCTAAATACCCCGACTTCAAGCTTTCACAAAATTCTTTAAACAATGGTTTTATCGATAGTTTAAGCAGAAGGTCCTCTTCAAAGGGTCCATCAAAGTTTGGCTTATAGTTTAATTTTAATTTAGATTCTAAGTTTTCTATTTCTTTATCTCCATGATATTTCTTAATTTGATTACCCCATCTTAAATTGTGGATTTCAACAATTTCTGAAATCAGTTGTTTTGTAGATGTGAGTAATTTAATTACTTTTAAGGGAGAAAATATACGCTCTAACCATTCAAATGCGTCTATTTCATAATCATAAAAAGCTTGAATCAAATCTGTACCTAATAAAACTAATTCAATAATTTCTTCTTTTTTAGTTGGATCTTTAGGTGTTTCAAGATCTAATGTTATTTCTTCAAGAAGTTTAATAGCATTTCCTAATCTATTATAGATACCTTGATGGAGAATAGGCCATAGCTCATTTATTAATTTATCATCTAATATCGAGAGGAAGTATGATATAGAAATACTCATTCCGATAACCCTTTTCAATTCTGTGGGATCACAGTACTCTACAGTGTCCATCGATGAATGATAATAAGGATCTTCATGTCCAAACATAAGTGAGGGTATTCCGAAGTATGAGTCTGCAAAGAGTACATGATCACTCCCTCCTTCAAAACTCGTTAACCGGTAACTCATCGGAACTTTTGTGCCATTAATAGCTATCCCTTTTGGGTGATCGACAATCTTTTTTATGAAAAGTGATGCAATATCATTAAGGATTGAGGGGGTGGAATGAGGAGCTAAATTTACTTCCAAAGGATACCCTAATTTGAGGCGATGTTCGCCAATCATATCTAAATTAATACAAGTTAATACTTTCTTAATTTCATCTTCGTGAAATTTCATCCAAGGGATCGTACCGATAAATTCTGGAACCCATACAAATCTAATAGTCCGTTTAGGTTGATCAAACTTTTTTTTATCAATTAACTGTTTCAATGTTCTTGCAATCTCTAATAATCCAGCTGCTCCGCTAGCATTATCATTTGCACTTGGAAAAGGATGGCATAAATGGGCAATAATAATGATTTCTTGCTCAGGATTTTCTTTCCCTTTAAGTTGAGTACTGATCACCTCTAAATTTCCGTCTAAATGTTTGGCATTTATTTTGGCATGTAATTTTACGGAACCCTTTTTCAAAAATTCTTTTAGAAGAATTGATTGTTTATAGGAGATACTAAAACCAAATTTAGCATTATTTAGACGATCATGAGTTGTGAAGAAACTATTGTAAATGCGTTTATCTAATTGATCACCTGTTCTTTTCAAATCAGGATAATAAATCACCCCTAATGCTTCTGAACTTTCAATATAGGAGTGATATATATAGGTGGGACTGCTCATCAATATTAATTTTCCATTAAGGTCTTTACCTTCATAATCTTCCTTTTTATCCCCTTTTCCTATATCCACTACTTCAGCTACGATATCGCAAGATTTTGAATGGGTTACAATAGAAGTTTGGATGTCTTCATAATCACAAAGTTTTAATCTCTCTGGTTCTGTAACCCAAAGCTCTCCAGACTCAATTTCCCATTGAAAAGGAGCAATAGAATCCCAAATAGTATCTTTTCCATCAGCAGGGGATTTGAAGTGTTCAATCTCATCATATCCAATTCTAGTTAATTCCTTCTTAATTATTTCCGCAATTTCATGATACTCATTAGAAGCTTGTACTCTGCTAAATTGTGAAATCTTAGCCACCCAATCCCACGCTCTCTGTCCATTAGCTTCAGTTAAAATATCATCTAAGTATTTTTCAATATCCATAATCTTAACAATTATAAATGTAATTTAAACTATTTTTAATCTTGATTATATTAAATTATATCCATTTCTTTCCTTCTTTTTAATAATATATCTCTACACTCCTTTGATTCTCTCGGATAATAATAATAGGGAATGATCCAAAAGAAAGTTCCACATAACCAAATAATTAACACTAGCAGAAAAGCATAGGGCAACAATGATATATCACTTTCAATTAACGAAGAAATAGTCAAATTTCCAATGATCCCCCCAATATTCGCAATTAATCCATTCAATGCATTTGCAGTACTTCTAACTTCAGGAAGCGATACTTCAGAATAAATCGCAAATTGATTTCCCATAACAAAAGATGTAAAAAAGAATCCTAAATATCCTAAAATTAAGAATATAACCCATGAAAGAATGACTTGGAG
>JAGXNR010000092.1 GCA_019894875.1 Promethearchaeota archaeon
TTTCTGTCCTAGATAAAGCGACACCTCCCGCAAAAAGATCGAAAAAATAGGGTAATAGACCCCAGTACTGGTTAATCCGGATTCTTCCATAAATCTCATCTGCTAATGAAAGATTTTCATAAGCATTCGCAAGTTCACTATTTGTTTTTATGAATGTTGGGAGGTTTTCATTAACCCATTTATACAGATTATTATAGTCAACATCGGATTTATCGGTTAAATTTCGGGCTTCTCTTAAGGAAGCTACGCGAAATAAATCTCTTATTAAAGAAAAGATTTCTTCTAAAGAATCTCGACGTAGGCTAAGGATTAATTCCTTGATATTACCTTCTATTTTACCTTGGCTAATACCTTGAATGTCATTGATAACTCCCCGTAGATCGCCATTATTCTTCTCAATTAGTAATTCTAGATTCTCTTCTTTAAGTTGGGTTATATTTTCCGTTTTGAGAATTCTACGAGTTATTTTTAAGATTTCTTCTTTAGATAGAGGATTTACCTCAAATCTACGAATTGTATTATATAGTGACTGAAGATTAGTTTTGTACTCGTTAGAACACATTATAATCGGAAATTGAGTTTTTTCGATTAGATCGAGAATAGTAGGAACAGCACCACGATCTTGTACTCCATAAATCCCATCTACTTCATCAATTAGAATAAGCTTCTCCTTAGATTGGGTTATATATTCCATTATACCTCGAGATTTGGTAGTTTCTTTCAATCTTCTTTCTAATGTCGCTCTTGTTCGTGTATCAGAAGCATTTGTTTCTACAACTTCCATATTTAAATCGTTGGCAAGTGCATATACGATTGAAGTTTTGCCAATACCAGGAGGACCTTCTAGTAAAACTGCTGCTTTTTCAGGCTTAATTTTTAATTCTTCCTTTTGCTCCTTTTCTATAACAGTTTTATTAAATGCTTTAATTCTATTATTTTCCTGGTTTACTCTTTTCCGTTCTTTGAAGAAAATTGTAATGAATCTAATTAACTCTTCATCAAGTTTAACTCTTTGATTGCTAACACGCGCTGTAGGTAATGCCATATCTTTAAGACTTTTTGGTCTATATTTTTCAACCCACGGCATCTCTATTATTTTAGACATTTTGTTCACCTACAGATACTCGCTAAATAAACATAGTTTTGATAATAATGCAGATATTTGGATATCACTATCTCTGCTATCAAGGGCTCTAAAATCGGCATCGGCTATTAAATCGATTATTTTATATTTTACATATTTACTTAAAGGCAATTTATTCATCTCTATAAGCAAATTTTTAAAAATTTCATGGGCATTATACTTATATTTAGAAACTATATTACGAGCTAACTCCCTTGATTCTGGAAAATTACCTTTTAATGATAGTAATAAAAGCTTTTTAACCTGGTCATTTCTAAATTTCTGAGCATTTTCATATAAAATATTTTTATCAATGTTATTTCCAGTTACACTACTTAGTTGCAGGATATCTATCGCTTGTGAAATCTTACCTTCGGAAATTTTATATAAAATTTCAATAACTTCTTCTGTTATTTGTAATGACTCTTTATCAGCAATTTCAGATATCAAATCTTTGAAACTTTCAAATTTAACTCGAGGAATTAGAAAAATTTGACATCTACTTACGATGGGATCAATAATGCTTGAAATTTTAGTTGTAATTAAGATCATCCTACAATTTGATCCATAGATTTCCATTAACCTTCTGAAACCCTGTTGATTAGAACCCAAAGCTTCAAAATTCTTTACGACTAGAATTTTAAAAGGAGCATCCCCTAAGACTTTCAATTCTACAAACGGTTTAACTTTAACTTGTATAAAAGCAGGAGTTGTTATGCTTTTTCCTGCTATACTCCCGATTTTACTCTTTGAGACATAAGCTTCTGATTTTGCCTGTTTTCTCTCTTCTTCACTTAGAGGAACATTCGCATATACTAATTTGAAATTTGCCTTAAAATTCTTGCCTAGAAATTCTTTAGAGAATAAGGTAGAGAGAGTAGTCTTTCCTATTCCTTCAGATCCAACGAATAACATATGGGGAAAATTCTTTTGTATAATGATATTATTTAACGATTCCTTTATATCCAATCTACCACAAAATTGGTCAATATCTTTTGGGTAATACTTTATTCTCCAAATCGGGATTTCTTCAGTCAATTTTCCTTGATCTTTATTCTAATTTTAATCAAAATATAAACTTACAATTCAATATTTTCGATAATTTCAGCTAAAAGTGCTGAAACCTGGATTTTTTCATTTGCCCCTCTACTTATTCGGTAATCAATTTCTCCAATAAAAGATCTTAAAGTAGGAATTTCATTTGGTTCAATATTAACACGTGGTAATGCTTCTACTAATTGTCTTATGAAGTTTCTACTATCAAGAGTTTCCATCGAATCAATAATTTCTCGTGATTTCCCAAAATCTTTATTCTTTAATGCCATAGTTAGATCCTCCAATGTTTTCTCATCCATAAATCCTGAAATTCTTAAAATTTCGTTCAACTCTAAATTATCTAATAGATCCAATGAAACTGACATTTGAAGAGTGTTAATTGCTTTTCGTAAATCCCCCCCGGAAATGAAAAATAACAGTTCAAAAAATTTCTCTGTTTTCTCTGGGGGAATCTGCAATCTTTCTTTTTTGGTAATATACTTCAACCTTTCGATAATCTTTTCCTTAGGAAGGCTAACAAATCTGAATACCGCACAACGAGATATAATAGGATCAATTAGACGGTTTATATAATTGCAAAGTAAAATGAATTTAATATTAAGAGATGCTTTTTCAATTATTCTTCTAAGGGCTTGTTGAACTTGACCCGGGATGTTGTCAGCCTCATCTAAAATGACAAACTTTAAGGAACTATCTTTAATAAGATTTTGATTAACGTAGTTCTTTAAAACGGTTCTTACAAAATCTATTCTCACAGTATCAGAAGCGTTCACTTCTAATAAGTTTACACTTAGATCTTCTTTATTGAGGAAGGTTTCTGCAATTATTAACGCAGTACTAGTTTTCCCAGTTCCCGCAGGTCCTGCAAAAATCATATGGGGCATATTGGGATTTTTGATTAACTCTTTTAAATGGTTTATCGCAATGTTTTGGCTCACAATATCATCAAAAATCTTTGGACGATATTTCTCGACCCAGGGAATTTCTAAACTCATACTCATAAGGTAATCTGTATAACTTCAATCATTATGTGTTAGGTCTAATTCCAAAACTTCGTATACTTTTTTAAATTTCATTTTTTCATAAAGATTAGCTGCTTCAATAGCTCTATTTTTAATGTTAACTTTGACCTTTTCAACCTTAATTCTTTTTAAATGCTCCATAGCTTTTTCCAATAACTGATGCCCGGTGCCTTTGCTTCTATATTCTTTCTTTAAAAAGAATTGCTTAATATACCCTTCAGATGATCCAAACGGATCAATTCGCAGCTCTGCTATAATCATACCGATAATCTTATTGTCATCTTCGTCAAAAGCGATGAGGATACCATGTCTTTGAAGTGGATCAAATAAACGACGACGAATTCCCCAATCAAAACGTTTTGGATCAAAATCTTGATTCAAACCTTCAACTAATAGCTTTGTTAGATCTTTTAATTCTTCTATCTGGTCTGGAGATGCAATCTCAACTTTAATATTAGTCATACTTCTCTATCTTGAAAGATTTATTCATTTCAATTAATAAAGTAATTATTGGTACATTAAAATTTAAATTTTCTTGACTTTCAAATATTAAAAAATCGTAAAGTATGTTAATTTTTCTATCGTGGATTAATATTTAATTTTACACTCTCGTAAGACTATTTAATTTTTTAATAAAGCTTGATTAAGGAGTCAAGAAAAGTGATATATTTATCCCCCGAGGAGATTTAGTAAAGTTTTAGATCCCATTAAAAATTGGTTTATGTGTGCCTTGCTGAAGTTCCATCCCAAACCTTTACAGTCTCATTAACCCAGCTACATTTAGGACATTTATCCGGAAGCTCCCAGCTTTCAAGAGCTGGGTGTATGCGGCAATATAGCCCTCCACATTTCTCGCACACTAAGTATTTTGCCCCACATCCAGCGCACATTTTTAACTGCCCATTCTCGACGAACGGAAATGCCCTGCGCATCCATTCATCATGTGCAAGAGAAAAGTTTTCCTTTCCACATACTATACAGTGAATACCATCATCTTTATTACTCATTTTTCTTTCACATTTTTAATAAAAGTTGATTATAATTTAAATTTAAACTTAAGCTATGTAATAATATTAAATAAATAATATAATTTAAAAATAAATATCTTCTTAAAAACAAGCCAAATTTGAAAAGAAATCTTAAATTTTTAATTTATTTGGTTGTTATATCAAAATTTGTAGAGATTGAGATTCTTATTTTTTAGAAAACCAGCCTAAATATAATTCTAACTTTAATTTCATATTATGTTATTTTTGGAGTAATTGAACATCATATTCAACAATGGTAGGGATCCTCTAGCACTCAAAATGTCGAAATAATTAAAGACACATTCTTATTTGTTTAAACATACTTATAAAATAAATGGGAAAAATGTGGGAATATTGTGAATTATTTATTTTTTTTTAGAGAACATTTATATTGATCCCAACGGTGTTATAACTAGAACTTAAAATAAATGCAAACCAGATTCATTCAAATGCTTTAAATCTGAAATCTCGATATTTTTAGAGAAGGGAGAGTTAAAAATTAGATACTTTGAGTAAGTGTCTTTATAGAAATCCTTGGAGATTAGAATTACATTAGAGATTACTGGTTTATCTAAGAATATATCATAATTAACAATTTACCAATTCAGGGTGTTCTTTTCCATTTCCGTTTTTAGCAAAATAGAAACACCTCCTAGAAGTATACCTTCTAGGAGCTTTCTTTTTTCATGTCTATAAGAACTATATATTATTTTGGCTTAATTCAGTGTATTCTACAACTAAACGGATGATATCTGCTTTTCGATAAGACTTTGAGACTTTGATATTATTTTCACTACAGAATTGTTTTAATTGCTTAACTGTCCATAATCTATAATCGTTCCCTGTTATTTCCTTATCATTTTTTTCTGATTCAGTTTTTTCTAAAATTTCAATTGCTTCAATTTCACCTAAATCTTTATTAAAATGAATTCGAAGCTTGTGTCCTTCAAGATCAATGGTTTCTCTTGGCAGGTTTGAAATCATTTCCCAATCTTTCATTTCGTGAACTTCATTAAAGATTTCCGCTTTTTTTACAGAAATCCCGTAGAGATTGCTCTTCCCAATAAGCACATGTTTACGCTTGAAATTATCAGGAACTTTCTTATTAAGAATCCTATCTAGAATCTTCTTTGACTGATGGGCATTTTTTAATCCTTCGTAAGAAGGAGTTAATTTGTTATTCACAGCAATTTTTTGAAAATCTTCGCTTTTCACTTGTTTTGCTTCATTTGGACCATTAATTTTTTTGGCTTCTAACGTATTTTGATCGTCATAAATTTCAGCAGGATTTGACTTCTTTTGGAAACCAAACGTGTTTAGAAATTCATTTGGTTCATCGGTTTGATCAATTGAAACAATTTTACAGCGATGAAATGATGATGAATTCATTAATTCTCTCTGGATCTCTGATGCAACGTGTGATGCTATGAACTTTTTTCTAACTGAAGATGAAATACCTTTCCATATGTAAATTCTCCGAAGCTCTTCCTTCACAATTATCGCAACTTGCGAAGAATGCAATATCCCTGCACCGTTATTCTGGTGAAAAACTTCTTCTGTTATATTTAATCTGCTACGTTCTCCATTATCCTCAACTTCAAAGATCATAAAATCAGTATAAGCCTCTAACATTATATTCCCATGAATTTCTACTATTTTTAAAACTTTAATCTAAGAGAGAGAGGATAATTTGTGATCTTTGCATTTGATAAAATCATCAATATACCTAAAAGAGTTAAATAAAAATAGATAAAATAAAAAGAGAAAAATAAGGATAATCTAAGACTACATTTCTAATTTTTTAGCTTTACTTCCAGACACTTTTGGATTAATTTTTTCTAATTCAGTAATTAATTGAAATGTCTTATCATCATTTAAAGCTTCACTGAATTTAATTAACATTTCTTTACTGCCAACAAATAATCCTTTTCTTTTTAAGGGCTTACCATCCTCCTTAATTGGATTAATTTCTAAAAATAGGAGCGCGGGTCTTGTTTTTGTAGGGGGAACTTTTACCACATTTACACCTTCTATTGGTGTTTCCATTTTCTCCCAGTCAGCACCACTTTTTAAATGTTCTTTTAGTTGGACTTCAATATTTGCCATGTATATCACTTTCCATTTATTAATCTCAAGATAGAATTTTTTTTTGTTTTAAATTCTTGAGCATGTTACATGTAACATATAAGACATACATAAATATTTTTCTAAAAAGAAAAATCGAATAATTAATTAAAAATTTCGAAATATAACACAATTCTAAATTCTGCAAATTTCTAAACCGAAACCGAATAATTAAAAATATTAGGACATTTCGTCGGAATTCTTGGGGTCAGTTTCCACTAAACCTTTAAATATATCACTCTCGTATATATATGTATTCAATAAAACAAATAATACTAAGGTGGATATAATAAAATTAATCTCAGTAAATTTACCAGAATCATATCTAAAAGTTCTTGAGATATTAGTATCTGAAAGCAAATTCCCTAATCGTTCAGAAGCTATACGTGTCGCTATTCGCGATCTTATTAAAACAGAATACTTAATTGAAGAATCTATAGAAAGAAATATAAAACCAAGCGTAATCGAGCCAGAAATAGAAAACGAAATTCAAGAAAGGTTATTTGCTTAAAACTACTTTTTTTCTTTTTTCTAAATTATTTATTCCATCAAATTCAAACAGCCCTTAAATCATCATTGAACCCCATTTCGATAAATTTTCATTCACTTAATTTAGTAACCAGTTAAATTTTAATTCTATTAATACACTTATCTACCTAATAAAAGGTGGATAATATGACGAAAATAGCAGTTATTTCAACTAAGGATCGTGTTTATGGTGTAAATAAAGCTTTAGAATTATTAGGTATTAATCCTGTTAATAATAAAAATGTAGTTTTCAAACCAAATTTTAATACTGCTGATCCTCCTCCTGCTTCCAGCTCAATGGAAACTGTCAAACAACTTCTTATCAAGTTAAAGGAAATGGGTGCAAAATCCATAACAGTTGCAGAGCGAAGTGGTCCAGCTAATACCTCTGAAACGTTTAAAAAAAAAGGATTATATAAATTAGCCGAAGAATTAAATTTTAAGATTGTAGATCTCACAGATGTGTCAGAACAGGAGTATGTCCTTAAAAAACCCGAAAGTAGTCATTGGAAGGATGGATTTCTTTTTGCTAAAATATATGATAAAGCAGAATGTATAGTAGAAACATGTTGCTTAAAAACCCATATGTATGGTGGTCACTTTACTTTATCACTGAAAAACGCAGTTGGGTTGGTAAATCAAAAATATATGGGTGAATTACACTCCTCAAAAGACCAACGGAAAATGATCGCGGAAATTAATACGGTATACAAACCTAATTTAATCATAATGGATGGAATTATCAGTTTTGTAGATCGGGGACCGATGGAAGGTACACGCAAGGAAGCTAATATCTTTGTTGGTGGTACAGATAAGGTAGCTATTGATGCTGTTGGAGTCGCCCTTTTAAGAATTCTTGGAACAACCCCAGAAGTGACTAATGGCTCAATCTTTGAGCAAGAACAAATTAAAAGAGCAGTGGAGCTAGGGATAGGCATAAGTTCGCCAAACGAAATTGAATTCATAACGGATTCAGAAGAATCTAAAAACCTGGTTGATCAAATTAAAAATAAGTTAGTAGAATAAATAATTTTAATCTTTTTTTAATAGGTCTAATACTTTTTTCCTTCTTTCTTCTCTTCGTGCTTCAATTCGAGCTTTTAGTACATCCATCTCAGCTTCATGTTCTTTTTCTTTCGCTTCAACATCATCTTTACTAGGCTTTCTTCCTAATTTTTCCTGCAACTCTCTGATTTTGATATCTATTTCTTTGATATATCTTTTCCCAATTTTGAGAGTTTTAAGGTTGAATTTAGCCTCGTTTAATTCAGAAACAGCTTTCATTAGCCGATTATTTTCCAAAGATATTTGGGCTTTATCTAATGCTTTATATGTGGCTTCGAATTTTTCAAGGTTCTCAATCTCACCTAAAGGTTCTAATGTAACTAATGGGACTTCTACTTTATCCTTTACACTATTAATTACATCATCGATCTTCTTAATTTCATCGTCTTTAGCCGACTTCACTAATTTTTTCTTCTCTCTTATTAACAATAGTATTCCTTCATTATATTTGAAATCATCAATATGTCTTTCTGCTCTCTCTACTTCTCTAAATATCTTTTTATCAAATTCCTCTCGAGCTATTTTGCGTGTATCCTCTTTTTTCTGCTTTTTTAGTTCACGACGTTCTCTTGTAGTTTCTTTTTTCAACTTCTCCATTTGATCATCTTCTGCAATTTTTTTCTTCTTTATATCTTCTAGAATCTCATGAGTTTTCCTCTCTCGTTTAAGTTTGAAGAGAAGTTCATTATTTATACGAGAAACTTCTCGCTTCCATGAAATTTTATCAAATAGCTTACGAGCTTCGATGTAATTTTCATAAGCACCCTCAAATTTATTGCGTTCTAATAGTGACGTCCCTTTTTCTAAAAGTTTATAAGCTTCTTCTGAAATTTCCCTTTCCCACTGCTTCTCACTTTGAACTCTTAAGAATTCTTTTCTCTTTTCCTCTTGTTGAAGTTTCCTTAATTCCTCAGTTTTAGTAATCCTTTCTTCTAGTTTTTCCTCAGTCTTCAATTTTTCAAGTCTTTCCTTTTTAATAGTCACTTTTTCAAGGTCAAAAGATTTTTTTCTTCGCTTAATCATACCAATGGAGTCTCTTACCATATTAATTCCTTCTTGCCAGCTAATTTCAGAAAATATTTCCTCACTTTCCTTATAGTACTCAATAGCCTCATCAAAATTATTTAGGTTCAATTCATTTTTAGCTTTATCCATCAATTCAAATGCTTTATTTTTTACTGATTCAAATTTAATTACTTTTTCTTCTTTTAGAAGTAGTGATTCTTTTCTTTCCTTGAGTAATCTTTCTTGTGCTTCTTTTGCTTGTTTTGTCAATCGTTGTTGTCCTAATAATTCTTCATCTCGTTTTTTCACCTTAGCAACTTCTAACGCACGTAATCTATTATCTCTCCCTTGTTTTTCTTTGTAAAATTTTATGGTATTAATTAGCTTCATAGACTCTTCCATCCAACCGATTTCCTCAAACCTTTTTCTAGCTTCACGATAAATTTCGAAAATCTCTTCATATGGTGGTTCCTGTTCAAAGATACCTTCCTTTATCTTTATTTCATATTCCTTCGCTATTCTTTCTGCTTTATGAATATCACTAAAAATCGTTTCTACTGTTTTATCTTTCTCTTTTTCAGCTTTCTCAAGTTCTAATACTATTTTTTCACGAGCAAGTAAATCTTTTTCAGTGTCATCCTTCGCAAATCCTAAATCGGTAGCAGGTTCTTCTAACTTCTTTTTTTCTAGAAGCCTTAATTTTTCATCTTTTTCCTTCTTTTCTTGGTAAAATCTAAGAGTATTCATTAACCGGCTTGCTTCATCATTCCAACCAATCTTTTGAAACATTTTTTTAGCTTCTTGGTAATTTGAAATAGCTTTGTCATAGGGGCTTTCATATAATAACACATCTGTTTTTATACTTAGTTCGTAGTTTTTTACTAACTTTTCCGCTTCATCTATTAAATTCATAGCGTTATCTAATAAAATATCATCTTCCTTAACCCCCTTTTTAATTTCTCTTCTCTCATCAGGTTTAACTGGTTTGGAATCTTCTTTAATTTTATGCATATCATCAATTTGTCTTTGTCTTTCCGCTTTTTTAGCTTCAATTTCGAGTAACTTTACATGTTTATCTAATTTTTCTTGATAAATCTTAATTTGATTAGCATATACTTCAGCTTGTTCTTTCCAACCCCTAGCATAAACTTTCTCTCGAATTTCTTTATAAATATTAATAACTTCAGAATAGGGAGTATCTTCTACGATTTCACCCTTTCTCATCGCTTTTCTCATGGCCGTTTCATGACTTCTAACTAATTTTTCTGCGTTATTGATATTATCAGTCACATATCTTTCGAATTCTTCTCCCTCCTCCTTAGTTCGCTCAATGGGTCTTAATTTTTCTCTTTCTTCTGTATCATCTTTTCCAATTTTATGCATTTCTTCAATTTCTTTTTGTTTATCTACTTTTTTAGCTTCAATTTCGAGTAACTTTACATGTTTATCTAATTTTTCTTGATAAATCTTAATTTGATTAGCATAT
>JAGXNR010000093.1 GCA_019894875.1 Promethearchaeota archaeon
GTTGATAATAATGCGCCAAAATAGTTACATCATTATGTTTTTTTAAAGTAAATATTTCTTCCTGTAATTGTTTTGTAGTCATAATATCATTACAATAATTTCAAGACTTTATGTATGAATAAATAGTTTAATTAAAAATAAGTTCTCTAGTAATAAAAAATAAAATAAAAACGAATAATAAAGAAAAAAAATGAAAGTGTTATATACCAAATATTTCTCTAAATTTGTACTGATCTACAACATTTGCTGCTAAAATGCTTTTCAAAGAGTTAATGCCGGTTTGATGGCCTTGCTTGTTAAATCCCGCACAAAAATCACCACAGACATAAACATTTTTAAATTTATGGATAATCATTAACTCAAATGTTAAAAGAAAGACTTTAACGTTAGTAATAACTCCAAAAACACCTATCTTAACTTCTTTATGAGAACTTCCAGTATTTCTGATAATTGTTTCGATTACTGATTCAAGATCTGTTTCGTCAAAAGAGCTAAGACTATTAGAATTTATTATCACGTTAAAATCATGATGCTCTTGTATTAATTCATTCAAAGGGGATACAAATTTCGCTCCATAAGTACCTTTTATACAGTGAGATCCAAAAAGATCTAATTCTCCTTTTTGGCTTTCATCAGTTTGATCATGCCAGTCCCTTAAATGAATAAGTTGATATTCAACGCCACTATTTTCATTTGAATTAGATTCAGATGCTTTCCTCATTAAATCTCTAATAAACTGGCTTAGTTTATCATTTTCCCATAATCTTTTTGATTCATTGTAATCAATATGAACCCTCTGCTTGTAGTATTCTAGTATATGATGATAAGACATGGGTGTGCTAATATTATCATAACTAGGGTTCTGTTTTAACCAAAGAATAAATTGTTCGATGTTTGCTTCACTAGTATCTCTGTTCTGATTAATAAAATATTCCATCCATTTATTCGAAACTTGTTCATACTCAAATTTCAAATTATCTTCAGAAGTAGGATTAATATCCAAAGGTTCAATAAAATCATTCTGAACAGAGCAAGTTAAAATTATATTTAATTTCTTATTTTGATCCAAATTTACGCCTCCTCCTTTTTCTTATTTTTTCATCTAACTCATTTATATCAATATCACTTTTTTTTTTACTTCGTGACTGTACGATCATCATTATAAAAATTAGTAAAATAATACTAATTGATGAGACATTCACTAATGTCGAAATCCATCCAGGTAATTCAAACAATCCAGCTATTCCGACTTCAATAAAACCCCAAAAACTTAATAGGAATTCTACAACGATTATTTTAGCAAAATATTCATCTATAATTTTCCCTAGTTTTGAAGCTAATCCTTTACCAATTTGAATCTTTGTTTTTAGCGTTAAAGGATAAATAAAATTACTTTTAAAGGCTTTAATGATTTTAAAATCTTCTTCATTATTTGTAGTTGATTCCGATGGTTCTAATGTATTTGTATATTCGACTGTAATTTTTCTTATAAATATCGTAGCAAATTCATCAACAGAATATCCTTCATCGATCTGAAAAGTACAATCCGCATAATAAACATCTTCAGGATCTTCGATCTTTTCAAATTTAGTTAAATTATGTTTTGGATTTGTTAAGATCTTGAGGAAATTCTTTGAATAAGCAAAATCAGAAAATACTAGAGTATCCTTATCTCCTCGATCGTCTTCAATATCAATATTAATATTGTTTATCAATGGGATGAAACTTGTTTTGACTCTATTCAATACCATTAAAAATCTGATTTGGGTTTGGGTTCGATCTTTTAAGATTATGAATGCTGATTCTCCTTTCTTTGCTGTTATTTCTACAAAATTAGAATCTTCAATTCTTTCCTCCATTTCTGAAGTAGTTACATATAATTTGAATCCCCATGGGGTATCTGGAAATTTAAATATAGAATTTCTAATACTATTCCAATAAGCTTCATAGTTCTGTTTCACTCCTAGCATAAATTCCTTTTGAGATTTTAATTTCTCCTCAAAATTCATAAATAAAGGTATAAACAAACTACCTAGCTCTCGCATATTATATTCTATTTGTTCTGTTTTGCCGGTTAACTCAATCTTCCTAGTTTTTATTAAACGTTCTTTAATGAGATTGTATAAATTATTCAAAGATTCCAAATTTTCTGGGCTATATTTAGCAATCTGTTTTAAGTTATCCCCATATATTTTTCTGTATAATTCTGGATCTTGTTTTTTTACAAACTTCAACTGCTGAATGAAATGCCAAACGCCACCAAAATTACGCAATATAACAATTTTGTTATACTTTGAGATAAAAATAAAACGACTATCAGGAGTGATTTTAACATTTCTTACGAAATTCAGACCCTTTACTTGAAGTTTTTTCTTAGAAATTTTAAGATTTTCTTCATAAAGATCCATATAATAACCGATATCTATATTCCTAATCCAACTTAATTCTTTTAAATCCCAGATTTTAATAGTATTATCTTTAGCAGCAGATATTAAATAATTATTATCGCTTTGTACGTCAATGGATAAAACC
Source organism: Promethearchaeota archaeon (assembly GCA_019894875.1). Next base: position 2,533 of record JAGXNR010000093.1, read on the forward strand.
GCTTCAGTATGTCCTCTTAAATCCTTCTTTTTCTTATAGATATTTGCACTATTTCTTTCCCAGATTGATATTTTAGTATCATTAGATGATGATGCAATCAATTTACCATTTTCAATAATACTTATATCTGTTATTGCCCCATCATGTTCCCCTATTAAAATCGGATCAGTTTCTATTGAAATATTCCATAACTTCACTTTGCCATCTTTGGAGCCCGTGACTATTATTTCTTCATTTTGATTCCTATTAGTCATTATTTTTGTAATCCATACATCATTTGTAGTAATAATCTTTGTATCTTCAATTTTTGTAATTATTCCTGATCCATCTATAGAAGCTTTTAATTTATTAAGTGTGTTATCATCGGTTCTTTCCTTCCATATATTCGTATGTATGTTATTTAATACAAAATATATGTGTAGTATTTCTTTTTGAACGGGATCATTATGTATCTTAATATCAAATATAGCCTTTGTGTATTGTTCAAGGTCTCTATTACCTTCAGAAAAACTAACAGATTTATAATTCTTGAAATCCCATTTTCGTAAATCTGGAGTCTGCTTAAAACACCATAAATAAATATCCCCATTTATACTACCCGCACATATTACCCACCATTTAATATCTCCAATTTCCACAACTTCAGAATCAATACATAAAATCCAATTAGTAACTTTAGTAAATTTATTCTCTCTCTTTTTTGCTTGGAGTTTTATTTCAGGTTTAGTTTCTCCCTCTAAGAGTTCATCGATACTCCATAGTATTAAGTATGGATCTTCATGTTCTTCATATTCCGAACAAGAAATTAAGAATTTACTATCAGGACTGATTTCTATATCTCTCACTTCCAGTGTATGAGGTGATAACACTGTGTTGATAACCTTTCTAGAAATCTTTTCTTCACTAGACGTATATTTTTCTTTAGTTTTCTTTGCTTTATTAATATCGGAGGATGGTATTTCCATTTAATCACTTCATATAAGATAAGTTTTAATTAATATTCACTAGATTTGTTATAATATGAAAGCAAACATATAAAAATTCTTAAGCTTCATTATTTATACTAATCAAAATATAGACTCAGAATTTCATTCATTATTATCTTATAGGTGATAGTTATAGAAGAATTAAAAGAATATAATGGAGTATTATTAATAACATCAGAAACAGAATTTAATACCTTTATTTAAATAAAAATAAAAATTAAAGAGTTTAGCATTTCTATAAAAAAAATTTATTTGAGGACATAATAAAGGAAGAGGTGCGATTGATATGGTTAGATTTTATGATGTAGATTTAAAGATTGAAAAAAACATTATCCCGGAAAAAGACGATGCACTTATAGTTATAGATATGCAAAATGACTTCATACCGGGAGGTTCTTTACCTGTAGAGGGAGGGGATTTAATAATAAAGGATATTAATGATTTAATTGAAATTTTTGTCGATAGTATCGTTATTTTCTCTCAAGATTGGCACCCCCCTAACCACTTATCTTTTGCTAGCAATCATCCAAATAAAAAACCGGGAGATGAACGTCTATCTGACAATGGGGCTATTGGACCTATACTATGGCCAAATCACTGTGTTCAGCATAGTTATGGGGCACGATTTCATAAAAATATCAATTCAAAGATGGTTAATAAAATAATTCAGAAAGGTATGAATCCAAGAATTGATAGTTATTCTGCTTTTCTTGAAAATGATAAAAAAACTGAAACCGATTTAAGAGAATATCTTACTTCCTCTAATATAAAGAGAATTTTTATATGTGGCTTAGCATTAGATTATTGTTGTTATAATACCGCTATGGATGGTGTTGATTTTAATTTTGAGACATTTTTTCTTATTGATCTTACTAGAGGTGTTGATGTACCTCCGGGTAATATTGTGAATTCATTGAACAATATGATAAAGAAAGGGATTACGTTTGCCTTAAAGGAGTGTTTTAGTGTTTGGTAATCATTAATGATATTTTGATTTAAATCTTTTATTAGCAGGAAAATTTACTTCAGAATTTATGTTAGATAATAACTCTTTTGCAGATAGTAATTTTATTCTACCAATTTGAGTCTCATTATAAAGAAATTATCTTTGTGGATTTGCTATATTTATATATTTTTTCAAATCATCTTGAACATATACAATTTCCATCTTTAACAATCTCTATGATATTAAACCTTAAATCTCATAGATTTACCATTAAAACCTTATTCTCCAAATTTGGAAGCCCTAGGGTCGTTTTTATGACTTCTAAAGCTTCTAATGTACCTAGTATACCCGGGGTAACACCTATTACGGGTAAAGGACCCTCATCGGGGGATTTTTCAAGTGGTTCTGAGAAAATACATTGATAACAAGCAGTTTTTCCAGGATTGATAGTAATAATTTGACCAAAAAAATCCTTTATACCAGCAATTACGCATTTTATTTCATTTTCAACCGCAACTCGATTAACCAAAAATTTAGTTTTAAAATTATCACTACAATCTATTATAAAATCATAGTCAATTTCTTGTATATATTTATTAATAGAAGTTTCATTAACATAATCTTTATAGGCGTTTATTTGTACATCAGAATTTAAATTGGTTAGAATATTCTTGGCGGATTTCACCTTATCTTGACCTATTTGGGTTTCATTATAAAGGATTTGTCTCTGTAAGTTAGTTATATCTAATTTATCATTATCTATTATTGTTAGTTCCTTAATTCCTGCAGCTGTAAGGAATAAAGCAACGGGGGAACCTAAACCTCCCGCGCCTATTTGTAATACTCTTGTGTTAGAGATCTTTTCTTGTCCTTTTTCCCCAATTTTAGGGGATATTATTTGTCTTGAATATCTCTCTTTTTGCTTCTCAGTTAATATAATTCTTCACCTAATAAGTATTTTTTTAATATTTTTAATAGATTCCTCAATCTCTATGAAGAATAATCCTAAATTTATATTTGAGTTCAATAAAGAAACTAAAATCATATGTTCGTTTGCTTCTATTATGAATAATTGAAAATCACTAAATTCTACGGTTAAATTACTTACTAAATTACTTCCTATCGTTGATGCTGCGGTTTCAATTGCACCAAACATAGTAGCAGCCATTGCGCAAAACTTTCTATCATCAATATCTCGTGGTAATCTTGATGATACTAGTAAACCATTACGATTGACAAGAGCAGTACCTATAATATCACCACTTCCTTCCAATTTTTCTAATTCTTTATATAAGCTTTGGGTTTCTAATTTATTCATTTCTCCTCAGGGATTAGATTATGAATTAATGAATGGTAATTAATCTTATTTTATGATTCAATAATAATTAATACCACTTAAAACTTTAAGAATAAGACATTTATACTAAAAAGTTTATAGTTCACGCTACGCAGAAGCTTTTTTTTTACTATTGTAAAAAGATTTCCGCCCGTTAAACGGACGCGTCCTATTTCTCCATGAAGGTTGCCTTAGTTTTGCGGATCGTCCAAAACCACAAGACGCACAAAATCTCTTGCTACGATGATATGAATGTTTCCCGCATCTTCTACAAGTTCGATGGCTAGCTGCTTTATTTTTTTTACCCTTACTTGGTGTACCTTTTGTCATTTTTTAAACCTCCTCATCTTCAGCACGATGCATTAAATCTTCCTCGTTGTCACCAGCAAATATTAATTTTTCGCGATCTTGCCCGATAAATATTACACTAGCGCCCCTAATCATTACAGTCCCTAAATCCTTTGACCGTTTACCCCCACGACCAAAATATATTTCTTTTGCATCCTCTACAATTAAATTCATATAATTATCGAATTTTATAAGCTTTCCGGTTAAATATGTATTCCATATTTTTAATTTGATGTTCACTTCATCTTTGAGAATGGCTTTTGATAAAGTACGATGTATTGTTTGCTGTGATGACATCTCTAAATAAAATCTCTTTTAAAATATACTACGTTATGTTTTTAATTACTCAATCAAATAAATATTTTTTTAAATATTTGAGAATTTAAATGAAATATCATTAAAAAAGGGAGATAAATGAAAAAAATTGCATATTTTGACGCAAGCGTTGAAACTCCGGAAGAAATTATACTAGCAGCAGATATGATCCCATTTAGACTTTTTGGAAACCCCATGATTGGAATAGATAAAGCAAATGAGCACGTTCCTCCAAATCATTGTGTTTGGGCAAGAAATATACTCGAGCAAGCTATTAATGGCTTGGATGCTGATATAATAGGTATAATCACCACTCATGGATGTGATTGTACTAATAGAGAGTTTGATATATGGCTAGAATCTGTGGATTATATTAAATTTCTCTTTTTCCTTAATGCTCCTCTCAAACGAGATGCTTCAGCATTAAAGTTCTTCATTGAAGATATGAAAGAATTAATCCTTCAATTGGAAGAAAAATTCAAAGTAAAGATAACCGTTGAAAAACTTCGGATGGCAATTAAGAAAATGAACCAAATAAGAAGATTATTGAGAGAGATATCTGAGTACCGTTCTAAAATGATTTTGACAGGATCTGAATTCCATCGACTAGTTAAACAAGTACAGCAGAATGATAAAGATGATATGTTAATCCTACTTCAAGAAAAATTAGAAGTGCTTAAAAATATGGAGCCCAATTCCAATTCACTCAAGAAAATATTGTTAACGGGTTCGGTGATTGATGATACAGAATTTATTAAATTTCTTGAAAGTACTGGATTTCAAGTGATCATCGATGATTTATGCTTAGGAACCAAATATTTTTTTAATGATATAGATGAAACCGAAGAACCAATCAAGGCTATAGCTAAATATCACCTGAACAAACCTATTTATTCTACAAAGTTTCCTTCATATGAGAGGTTTGAAATTTTAAAAAAATTAGCAAAAAAATACAATGTTGATGGTGTAATAAATATCGCACAAAAATTTTGTGAACCCATTTTATATTGTCACCCATTTTTTAGAAAAAAGTTTAAAGAATTAGAAATTCCATATCTTTTTATTGAAATGGAATATAACAGAGAATCCTATAAGCAATTAGCTACAAGATTTGAAGCTTTTGCTGAAATTATATAGCAGAGGTAATTAAAAGTGTCAAAAATTAAAACATCTGGTAAAATGTTAAATGCTACTAGTAAGCTAAGAAATGAGATGGGAAGACATTTTTTAGCAATTGAACAAGCCTATCGAGAGGGAAAACCTACTGCGTGGGCAACTGCAGGAACTCCTGTTGAACTCTTATATTCTATGGGTGTTCAACCAATGCTTCCTGAAAATTCAGCAACAATTTCCGCAGCTCTTAAAAAATCTCAAAACTTTATTGAACTTGCTGAAGATCAAGGCTATTCATATGATTTATGCTCATATTTCAAAACAAATGTTGGTGCTACGCTAAGTAATGCAAAAATGAGTGATGGAGGTACTAGAAAGCCCACTTTTATGCTGTCGAGTGATGTAATATGTGATACTCACGTGAACTGGTTTCAAGTCCAATCTGAAAGAATGGGTGGTGTTCCTCATTTTACAATCGATATTCCACATGTCGTCAGCAATACAACTAATAGACAAAAGGAGTACTTCAAGAAATATATTAGAGAACAACTCTGGGAGTTATTAGATTTTATAACTGAAATAACTGGTAATGAGTATAATGAAGAAAAAGCACGAGAAGTTGCCCAAAATTCATTTGAAATGGGTAAAATATGGCAAAAAGTATTCGAATTAAGAAAGAATATCCCCTGTCCAGTATCTACTAGGGATACATTTGGGGGATTATTCCCGCTTTTTACTATGACGGGGTTAAAATCGCCTATAAAATTATATAATCGTATGTATAAAGAAGCAAAAGTACGAGTGGATAGTGGCATTGGAGCATTGGAGAAAGAAGATTACCGTTTACTTTTTGAGGGAATTCCTTTCTGGTATAACTTGAAGTTCTTCTCCAATCTAGAACGTTGGAATGCGATAATTGTTTATGAACCATATGTATATGCCTTCACAAAATATACTAATCCAGATATTACATTAGAAATGGTTCTTAATAATCCCGTTGAGTCAATGGCAGAGTTAATACTCAGTTTTTGGTATATTTATGATTTGGAAACTCGTGTTCAGAAAATTAAAGAAACCGTAAGAGATTGGAGTATTGATGGCGTCATTTTACATGATAACCTATCATGCCGTCCGAATGCATGTGGGATGTATGACTTAAAAAGAAGACTAATGGAAGAATCAGATATTCCTTCCTTGGTTATAACTAGTGATATGAATGATCCCCGAAAGATGAATGAAACACAAGTTCTTAATCAAATCGAAAGTTTTATCGAAATTCTACAAAAACGAAAACGAAGATAAATTTATTTAGATATAAATCGAAAGTGAATTATTATGAAAAAAACTAAAATTATCGAAATAAGTAGTGGAAAACTACAAGGATATATTGATAAAGGTATAGAAATTTATAAAGGTGTTCCGTATGCTGAACCACCTATTGGAGAACTAAGATTCAATGCTCCTGAGCCTAAGAAATCATGGAGTGGCGTGCTGGAAGCAACTGAATTTAGTCCTGTTGCACCCCAACCTCTCAGTCCTTTCACCCCTCAACCTCCACCTCCACAAAGCGAAGAAAATTGCCTTACGCTCAATATTTGGACTCCCGCGACTGATAACAAGAAACGTCCTGTCATGTTTTGGATACATGGGGGATCATATAAAACTGGTAGCGCTGATAATTATATTGGAATACCTTTAGCCAATCGTGGTGATGTAGTTGTAGTTGTGATTAATTATAGATTAGGACCTTTAGGTTTTCTTTATCTTCCTGATGCCCCTAATTTTTCCGTTAATGTTGGATTGCTCGATCAAATCGAAGCGTTAAAATGGGTTAAGGAGAACATCGCAATTTTTGGTGGGGACCCTGAAAATGTTACTGTGTTTGGTGAATCTGCTGGTGCAGGAGCAATTTGTTGTTTACTTGGCATGCCCCTCGCTAAAGGTTTGTTTAATCGCATTATTCCTCAATCAGGAAGTGCAAGTCCACTTGGATATCAAACAGGTAGGGCAATATTAACTGCCCAAAAATTAATGTCCCTACTGGAAATCGAAAAAGATGATATTGACAGCTTAAGAAAAATTTCTGCAGAAGAGATTATCAAGGCTCAAACAAAAATGGATCAACAAGTTTTGGAAGGTGGGACAGCGTTTGCATTAGGGTATTCCCCCCTTATTGATAAGAAAACTATGCCAAAACATCCTCTCAAAGCAGTTCTCGATGGGGAAACAAAAAATATTGAAGTTTTACACGGTACTAACAAGGATGAAATGAGATTATGGGAATTATGGTATCCCAGTTTAAAAGATTCAGAGGAAATTTTCAAAAGACTAAATCTAATGATGAAACCAATGGGACAAACCGAAGAAAAAGTTCGTGAAATAATCAGTGTTTATAGTGAAGGGAGAGAATCTCCTAGTGAAATATATAGTGCTATAGTAACCGATTCCTTTTTCCGAGTGCCCTCCATAAGATTAGCGGAAATGCAATCTAAAAATCAACCTGACACATATATGT
>JAGXNR010000094.1 GCA_019894875.1 Promethearchaeota archaeon
AATATTATTATCTTCCTAATGAATATGAAGTTCCAGATAACGAAGGATTTGCTTACTGTGAAATTACAAAAACTGGTAGCTATTCATACGATTTAGAAGTAGGCGCGGCAGTTACCCTTATTATCTGGGATAGTGACAAATCATTTATTAATGCCATAACAAGATTACTATCAGTTGTCAGAAAAATAATAGGTCTTCAATCGTTAGGAAGACAAATTTCTAGAGATCTTATTCGGGAAGGAATTAGCGTGCTTACATGGTTTTTAATTCATATAAATGACATATTTACAGGAGATGAATTATTCGTTCTAAACCCTATTACATGGCAGAAATTAAATATAACTCCAGTAAGTTATGATGTAACTAAGGAGTGGAAATTAACGGGTTCTGATTATGAAATTGATGATGATGATAAAATTGTAAATGATACTTATGCTACTTCTTTAACAGATTGGGAAATTAACGCTACAGATTGTCGAGATGAATATATGAAATGGCTATTAGACCCTATAGCACCAGGAATTTTACCCGAAACTATTTGGACTCAATTTTCTTTTGATTTGATTCAACTATGGATAAAAAATTTTGAAATTCATATCGATGTAGCCGAAATTCTTAACGCTGCTACAGGTGCTGCTGGATCTCCAGAACAAGCAATAGCGAGTGCTTTTGGGGGATGTGATATCGAGTTTTATTTATTTACTCATCATTTAGCAGGAGCTTTCTTATATAATGATACAAATCCCACTGATGGTAAAATCTCTGCTGATTATGTAAATGTAACCAACAATATTGGTGAAACTGTGATGGATGAAGCAGGTGATCCTATGCAGGTTCCCGATCATTCTGAACTCAGTCATAGATTAATCTTAGGTACTGTTGGGAACTTTGTTTTTAATACACCTACACCTAGTGGAGTTGATAATAGTATTTCATGGGGAATCACATTAAACAATGTGAATATTTCCGCTGTTCCAATGTTTATTGATTTAGACTCATATTTTAAAGGTCCAGAGGAAGAACTCGCATCTATTTACTTTGGTTTTACATTTGAACCGACTATAGATGAAGAATTTGGAGTTGCAAAAGGAATTGTTAAATTAGATCAAGAATTCGCTCCTTGGAACGGAGGAACTGGACCTAATGCTTACATCCCCGGATTAGATTTAGCAATTATCTACGTATCAACTGTGTTGCATTTCCACTTAAATGTTGCAGTGGAAGGAATTCCAGATCGCCCAGAAGAGATTTTAGATCCAGAAGAGGATTATATTGAGGAAAGCCATGAATTAAAAGTTGGAAACTATATCGGTCAAAAAGCAAGTCAGAAATTAGATTTTGTCGATATTGCTGGACAATATTACCAATATGGTAATAATAAATCAACAGCACCTCAATTTGATGCAAGTACTAATGTTTTACCACTTGCTTTATGGAAATGGGAAATGGAAAGACATGACACATTTGATTTAGGAGATGGCACTGAATCAAAAACTTTTGCTTCAGATATTAGAGTGACAACTGAATTCAATGTAATGGTATACGCAGTCTGTTATCCTGAATTTAATGATACTGCGTTAGGGGTGTACCACGATCCGACATTCTCGGTCTATATGGTTTTCGAATCTGAAGGATTCTGGGCATTGATCGTATTGATTGCTGGTGTTGGATTAGTAGGTGTGGCTACAGTACTAATCACGAGAAGAAAGAATAGAAGGTTTTAAAATTAAATATTTGTTTTTTTTTATTTTTTTATTTTTTTACTTGATAAATTTTAAATTTTGAGATAACTAAGTCACATAAAGTCACAAATATATTAACCTTTCAAGTGAATAAAACATGCAAGTAAATGTACCAGATCTTTTCAATGTGGATGAAAACAAGCGTTGGTTTAAAAAGTGGTGGCCTGAAGGAGTGCCATATAACACAATATTTGAAGAGAAAACATTAAATGAATTTTTAGATGAACAAGTAGAAAAATATAAGGACAGAAATTTTATTTGGTTTTTAGATACATGGATTACATATCAGCAATTTCAGGATTATGTGAAATCATTTGCGACAGCATTAACAAATTTAGGAATTAAGAAAGGGGATGTTGTATCTTTACATCTTCCTAATTGCCCCCAGTATATAGTAGGATATTATGCTATTACAAGGATTGGTGCAATTGCGAGTGGTATTAACCCTACCTATCAACCAATTGAAATTCTTCATCAATTTGAAATTATCAAGCCAAAAATGTTGATTGTCTTAGATTCACTATATGAGAAATTTATAAAACCAATTATAAATGAGGCAAATATCGAAATAGTTATCTATACTAATCTTACTGACCTTGCAAAGATTAAGGGAGTAAAAAAGGCAGTTGGTAAATTTTTAAAAAAAATTCCCTATGGAAAAGTTGATTTTCTTGATGCTCTAAAGTTTAATGATCTTATTAAAACAGAACCAGAAGAGATTGATGCAAAAATAGATGTCAAATCACAACCAGCAACATATATCATGACAGGTGGAACAACGGGACTACCTAAGGCAGCAGTATTGACGCATTTTAATGTTGTATCTAACGCAAAGCAATGTAAATTATGGTTAGGAGGAGAAAAACCAGGAATTGGAAATATAGGCATCCTTCCATTATTTCACAGTTTTGCACATACAGTAATAATGAATACATCCTTATCAATAGGGGGATGGATAATGCTTTTTCCAACACCCCCTTCACAAGTTGAGTTATGTGAAACAATTGAAAGATTACCTTGTGAGGAGGGATTAATTTATGCAGGAACAGAAATGTTATTTAAGAGATTAGCAGAATTAAGAAATATTAAGAGGAGATATCCTAGAGTTATGGGAAAGTTAACTCTCTGTATTTCAAGTGCGGGTCCATTACATAAACCAGTTCGTGATGCTTTTGTTAATAATACGGGGGGGAGAATTGTGGAAGGTTATGGATTATCAGAAGCCAGTCCTGCTGTAAGTGCGGGTAATTTATTTGGTGAAAGTCCTATTGGCAGCATCGGAATGCCCTTTCCTGGAACAGAATGGGGAATATGGCCTGTTGATGATTTTTTAAAAGGACCTATTTGTTTAGGTAATCCAGAAGATAGTAATTTTGGTATAGAACATAGTGGTGAGATCTGCATTGCAGGTCCACAAGTTATGAAGGAGTATCTTAACATCCCAGATGAGACACAAATGATTCTTAACAAATTTGAAAATAAAATTTGGTTGTTAACAGGAGATATAGGGTTTATGAGTGAAGATGGTACAATAGAAATTAGAGATCGAAAGAAACAGATTATTAAATGTAAAGGTTATTCCGTATTCCCTAAAGAAGTTGAAGAACTACTTCTAAAACATCCAGATATTCAGGAAGTAGCTGTCGCAGGGTTGCCTCATGAGGAATATGGGGAAATTGTTAAAGCATGGGTCTCTATTAGTGAAGACTGTGATCTTTCCCCTCAATCTATCAAAGAATGGGCAGAAAAAAATATGGCAAGTTATAAATGCCCTTACTCAATCGCAATAATTGGGGAATTACCTAAAAATTATATCGGAAAGGTCCAAAGGAGAATATTACAAGAAGCAGATCCATTATATCGGAAATAAGGTTTTTATACAATAGTGTTATTATTTTTTATTATTACATTAATCCACATAATAAAATCTTAATTTCAAAATATTTGATAATATCGGTTGTCACTCATCAAAACATAAATATATATGTAAGTTCTAATATAGTCGAACATAAATTATTATTAAGAAGTATTATTTTTTTTAATAATGTATAAAAAGTAAAAATAAAAATACACTTAGAGAAAAAATTAATTTGTCTGAAAATTCCAAGATAAAAGAATTTAATATCGAAAATCGTCAGTTTGAAAGTATTCAGATAAAAGATTCTGAACTTTCAATGATAGACGAGGTAATTCAAGATTTTGCTCCGGAAATCGCATTTTTATATCACATTAGAGAGGATGAATCAGAAGAACAACAAATTAAAACCGGTAGGCTTCATGAAAATAGAATTTTAGGAATAATCTTAAAATTTTATTTAGAAGGAAAAAAGAAGGTTACAACCGGGGAAGTAGAAAGTGAGTATAAAAAGTACTTTAAAGAAATTGCTCGTTCTACAATTTCAACCTATTTAAACATGCTTAAAAAAGAATCGACCTTATATAAAGAAAGAGAAGGGAGAGTTGTCTATTATATTTTTTATGAGGATCCCCCAATAGGTATCGAACCTTTTTGGTTTACTAGAATATTTTGTATTGTTCCTTCATATTTTGAGAGAGCATTGTATTATGCTGATCTATACTTAACTGCACAAAAGTATGTTGAACAATATATTAAAAAGTTTCACAGCGGAGAGAAAAAAATACTACTCAGAAATTTTAAATTTCTAATAGGAATTATTATTCTAAATATATTTAAAAATCGGAGTTCTAAATGCGTTCTCTGCCAATTTAGCAAACGAGAAATGTATGGGAAGTTAGAAGAAATGATAAGAGTTGCAGTTAAAGATAGATCTGATGTATTATCTGACAACATACAAGATGAATTATCACAGAAGTATGCTGAAATTCCTATGTTTAATGGAATCTATATTAGGGGAGAAAAAAAGGAGGAGAATGTTGCTGAAACTATTTTAAAATTCGCTGATGATAACAAAAAAGATTTAGAATTTCAAATTATGGTTTCTAGCAGAAGAACTTCTTTAAGATTAAAGCAAAAAGAAGTATTAGAAAATGAGAATGCAGATATGTAATTAGAATTTTCTTATTTCCCTAAAATCTACTTTTCTAAGATATTTATACTATTTTTATTAAATCAATTTTGATCTTTGCATCATTATACTCGTTAGTGCATCAAAAGTTTGTTCAACATTTTCCCCCGTTTTAGAGCTACATTCTATAAATCCATCTACACCTCTTGATTTTGCAATATTGATGCCTTCCTCTCCAGTAACTTCCCGATCATCTATGAGATCTGCTTTTCCTCCAACCACTATAATAGGGAATGTATCTTGTTCGGTTTTTATTTCTCTTCTTATTACCAGTAGCCAATCATCAATATGGGCTAAGGAAGAGTAGTTAGATACGTCGTACATGAATAGCGCCCCATTAGCACCTCGAACATAAGTAGGTAGTAAAAATCTAAATCTTTCTTCCCCTCCAAAATCCCATATTTGAAGTTTAACCTTCTTTTCATTAATTTCCAAGCTTTTCACCTCAAAGTCGACCCCAATGGTCATTTTCGTATCAGATTTGAATAAGTTAGTGAGAAATCTCTGAGTCAACGTGGTTTTACCACATCCTGCATCTCCGAAGATTACCACCTTATATGTAGCGTCGTAAATCGTTAATCACCTTAACCTATTTCTTGAAAATTAAAGGATTCTTTCCTACTTTATACCAGGATTTTGGATTTTTATTATTATTTTTTTATTATTCTGATAATTGGTACTTGTTATAAATCTTGTAGAAATTAACCTTAATAATATTTTATAATAATGATGAAGTATTAAATTTGGTTTCTATAATAAATATATTGTTATTTAAATAAATAAATGTAGTTTAGTGGATTTTACTAAAGATGGTGCTTTTTACCATAAGATTCATCCCTCATATATACTAATTAAACACCACTATATTATTTTAAATCAGAAGATTTATGACAAAAGAAGTAAATTCGTCTTAATTTTTTACAAATAAAATATTTTTGGGTCAGATATTCATTAAAAAGTTTGAAAAGGATAGATTTTATCCCAAAGGATTAATTCCATGGAAGGAATCAAAGAGTTCCAGAATCTTATACTTCGCTTTGAATCTTTAACATTTTCCAAATCATAGATGAAATATGTGATGATGTTTTCTCCCAAGATTAAGAATAGAATTTATTATTGATAACTTATTTAACTTCCCTAATATAACCTACTTCTAAAATTGGTTTTTAATTATGCAAAGAGATCAATTACTCACTGAAGAAATTAAAAATTACTGTAAAAAAATAGGGGTTGATGTAGTAGGATTTGCCGATCCAACTCTGTTTGAACGTTATCCAGAAGAAAATCGACCCCAAGCGTATCTAAATAACGTCAAGACCGTAATCATAATTGGATTTCATTTATATGATCTTGTGCTCGATGCTTGGAATTATTATACTAAAGAAAAAAAAAGAAGTTATCAATTTGCAGAATCTCTGATTAAAAATTTTTGCTATAACATAAAAGGTAATTTAGCAAAACTTGGGTTTGAGTCTGTTGTTATCCCTTATCACCCCGGTTTATTTTTAAAAGATTCAGCAGCCTTAGCAGGAATTGGTCCGATTGGAAAAAATAATTTATTAATAACTCCAAATTATGGATCTCAAATAAGGTTGGGGGCAATCGTCACAAATGCTCCCCTAATTTGTGGAGAACCAATTCATGAGAGCGAATATTGTAAGGAGTGTGATATTTGCCTGAAAGCTTGTCCTGCAAATGCTTTTGTTGATGGAAAATATACAAAAGCGATTTGTAATGAATGGGCAATCTCGAATTGGAAGCATTTATCAACACATACTGTAATCTGGTGTAATGCTTGTATAGAAGAATGCCCTATTACAAAGAAAAATAAATAAGAACACTAAGTAGATAAAGTTTTGATATTCAATATTCTCTAAGCTCTTATATTGGATTTGAACTATAACAAGTACTGGAAATAATTATGTATGAGAAAATATCATAGAAATATATAACATTCCTTTACTCATTTCATAAAGCAAATTTAGTATTTTTAGTGATTATTATCAGATACTTATTTTTCCTCATCACAAACTTTTATTTTTTAGGAGTTAATTATTACATAAGAACACTAATAGGAAAAATGTATTAGATATGTATGAAATAGACGAAACAGTTTACACACGATTTAAGCAGAAAAATAATATGTTATTTAGGAGATTATGGGATAAAACCTTACCGACTTACCATCAAATGATTGATACAAATCTCGAAAATCATATTGCATCAAAAAAGGAGGGTTATTCAAGACTAGATTTTGCTCTAGTGGCGGCAGGTTGGACAGTATATGAGAAATTCCCCCACGCTTTCACCTGGGAAAGGAAAGAGTTGATGGATATTGGTTATGGAGTAAATTGGATGAAAGCTAAACATGTTATAGAAAATAGAAAAAATTTTACGAATTATATAAAGAAAGCAGCAAAATTTTATGGAGCATCTTTAGTGGGAATTGCAGATGTTGACGATAAATGGATATATAAAACAGGATTTAAGAGACCTGATGAGGTTAGTGAAGCTGAAGCAAAACAAGACATTCGTGGAGGAACAGCTACTGATTCGATTTATGAACAACCAATAGAACTACCCGATGGAATCAATAAAGTAATTGTGATGGCAATAGAAATGGATCAATACGGTATTTCTACAGCCCCCACTCAACCAGCGGCAGCCGCAGCAGCTTTAGCATATTCAAAGATGGCTTTTGTTATCGCATGTCTTGGTGAATTTATAAGAAATTTGGGTTATAGAGCCATTCAATGTGGTAATGACACAGCCTTAAGTATACCTCTATCTGTCGATGCAGGACTTGGAGCACTCGGTAGGCTAGGTCTTTTAATAACACCTGAATTTGGACCAAGAGTAAGGATATGCAAAGTATATACAGACTTACCATTGATTTCAGACAATCCAAATTTAAAATTTATAAATAGGATCACAAAATTTTGTAGAAATTGTCTTAAATGTGCTGAATCGTGTGCTACTAATGCAATATCAAAAGAAAAAGACCCTAGTTTTAAATGTTATAATATCTCCAATAATCCTGGTGTGAAGAAATATTATATTGACGGGGAAAAATGCTTTGAATTTTGGGTAGAAAATAGCAGTGATTGTGGAAATTGTATCGCAGCATGTCCATTTTCAAATATTAAGAGGTATTTATCCCCCCATGAGTTTTGGGAAAAAATCTAACCTATGTAGTTTTAGCTTTGTTAAGTACAAAAAAAGAGATAATGTTGGTGAAAAATTCACAATTATTTAATTTAATAAGAATCTAAAAAGGATATTTCCCCTCTAAGATCTCTTGATATAGTTCTTTGGTTAAGGGAATATACTCGGAGTTATTGGGTAGAAGTACAAAAATATCATCATCTACCTCCTTGATATTGAATCCCTCCTTTTTCAATCTTACTTTCTGTATCTTATGAGTTGCAGTAAAGTCAAATCCCTCAATAAATCTTATGAATTTTGGTATTGCATAGTTAGGCAAATATTTTTTAAGATAATCCAAAAAACCTTTGAAATCGAAATCGTCATCATCTTTTTTATGGGCTGAAACCATCCCTGCACGACCCTCAGTATGTGGAATTAGAACACCATAAACACAGCACATATCAATTTTTTCAAAAGAATTAATCACAGATTCAACTTCCTCAGTAGAAACATTTTCACCTTTCCACCGGAAAGTATCACCTAAGCGATCTACAAATTGGACATGCCCAAAACCAATATCTCTTAAGAGATCGCCTGTATTAATATACATGTCCCCCTCTCTAAGGGCATTCCGAAAGACTTTTTTTTCGGTAGCTTCTTTATCTTTATACATATAAAAATTATCTGGATCTGTAATTTGCCCAAGACATAAACCAACTTCTCCTGTTTTTACTTTTTTCATACGACCTCTCTCATTTCTAAAGGGTTGATCTTTTTCAAGATCATATCTAACTATAGCATATGGTGTTAAGCATACACCACAAGTTTTATCAAGATTATGTATATTAGCAAAGTTTGGAACGAAATCTTCTGTAGCACCATAAAACTCTCTGATTTCTTTGATATTAAACCTTTCTTTGAAATCTAGCCATATATCGGGTCTAAGGCCATTCCCAACTATTTTCTCTATTGGATTGTCTGCATCGTCTGGTTTTGGAGGTTGATTATATAAATATCTGCATATTTCTCCAACGTAATTGAAGCATGTCGCATTAAATTTTCGAGCTTCATTCCAAAATTTACTGGCACTAAACTTTCTAGCAATTGCCATTGCTGAACCTTTACTAAGCGCGGCTGCAAAAGCCACTTTAATTCCATGACTATGAAATAAGGGGGTAGTAATATAAATAATGTCATCAGTAGTCAATCCGACGACTATTTCCCACCATCCCATCGCATTCATTATTGACCTATTTTTCATTATTGCAGCTTTTGGTAGTCCTGTAGTTCCAGATGTAAAAATATAGACAAATGGATCCTTCATTTGAATCTCTGAAGTAGTCGGGGGATTTTCAATATCAGAATCTTTAATTTTTTCTTTAAGGTTGATATATCCCTCCGGTGGGTCTTGTTCTCCTTTATCAACCAAATAGAAAATATTTTGCTTTTGTTTTTCTGATAATCTTAGCCTAGATTTAACATTTTCAAATGTGTGGTAAAGTTCCTCTCCTATAATATATAACTGCCCAGGAGTATGTGTCATGCTGTGAATAAGGGGATTTTCACGTAGGTTCGTATTAATTAAAGAAGATACTACACCTATTTTACCCAAAGCTAGAATAACAAACAAATATTCTGAGCGGTTTTCTACAAAAACTACAGCAGTATCTCCTTTTTTGAAACCATATTTAAGAAAATAATTGGTATAACGATTAATCGAAGAATTAAACTCTTTGTGAGTATATTTTTCATCTTCATAGAGTAACGCCAGCTTATCAGGATAATTTGCTGCGTTTTCCTCAATTCGAAGGCCCACAGAATACTTCGAATCAGGTGTAAGTTCAGCCATCTTTTGGGCTCTTTCCATTATGAACGGAGTTTTTTTCTCCCAAGAAGGCTGGATTTTAGTTTTATATACTTCTTGAGATATTACGTCAGGCTGAATCTTTTCCTCTTTTTGAATTGATTCATTAGTTGATGAAGTTTCTAAACTTTTATCATCCATAGTTTTGTATTATCTTTTGAAAAATTTAATATTTTTGACATTTAAACCTAGAATTATTTATACAATAATGGATAATTAATTTTAGAAGTACAGTTACTGTCTCTTATACACATCTGACGCTG
>JAGXNR010000095.1 GCA_019894875.1 Promethearchaeota archaeon
ATATTACCTTTTATACGAGTTAATAGTGCTGAGGAAGCAATAGAAATATCAAATAAATCAGAATATGGCTTACAAGGCATGATTTTCACAGAAAACATCGATTTAGCTTTTAATATTGCACAGGAGTTAGAAGTGGGTACTGTTCAAATAAATGGAAAAAGTGAGAGAGGTCCAGATCATTTTCCATTTTTGGGAACCAAATCATCAGGTCTAGGAACACAAGGAATAAAGTATTCGATTGAAGCAATGAGTAGACCGAAAGTCATAGTGTTGAACTTATCAGAGAAAGGGAAGTTAATAAAAGAATGCAAATATGATTAAAGTGTTAAAACCAACTTTTTTCAAATAACATTTAAGGAGTTGTCCATCGCGTATTTCGCTTCTCTATGGTACTAATTCTTTAAATCAATATTTGACACAGTTTAAAATAAAAATAATAAACAATATATACAATTTCTAAACTTTACTTTTTTGTTTTAATAGTATTGAATAAGGAAAATAATCTCTACGAATCTCGTAATAAAGATTTACAGCATCAACCTTAACTTGTGGCAAATTTAAAATATTAATCTTCAGATATTAAAAAATAGAATTCTACAAATATTTATTTCTTAGCAGCACTAAAATTTAATTAGAATATTAAGAAAGAGGAGAATTAAGAGAAAGGGGATAAATACGGATCAGAAAAAAGGTTTTAATCTATTGAAGGAAAAGGTTCCAGAATTTAGGAGTCCATTAAAAATAATAATTATTATTACCATCGGCCTGCTTATTTTCCTAGGTATTATGATCTTTTTCTGGTGGTTTGATAGATTGCTATGGTATGGAATTTTCATTAGTCAGTCAATTATTTCGCTTATCGCTTCGGGTTTTATATATTGTTTTACAACATTAGCAGATAAATACAAAAAAAAATACGGAGAGCTAGCATACCGATATTTCTTCTTCCACATTGTCATATTCATGCTTATAACGGGAAATGCCGGTATTTTTCATGTTCTTATAGTAGAGGGATCGCTTTTGCTTCCTCTATGGTTTGCTATAATATTTGGAATGTTCTTTATTTTTATGCGGTTTTTATTCGAATGGCATCTTCGCAATTCTGGTTTCAATGAGGTTGGACATGGTTTAGGAATTTATATGCTGTTTCCGGAAGAAGGAACTCGAATTAAGTCCGAAATCTATTCATTTATTCGACATCCTATGTATGCGGGAGATCTATGCCTCGCTATAGGTTTTGCTTTTTTAAAAAATAATTTATTCGCTTTTCTTATTGCCTTGATTGCTTTTATCCCTTATGTTGTTGCTATAAAGTGTGAAGATAAGGAGTTAATAAAGCGATTTGGGGAGAAGCATAAACAATATATTAAAGAGACTGGTGCGATTATCCCACATTTGAAAAAACTAGGAAAGTTTCTCAAATATCTCTTTTCTAAGGAAAAAAAAACCAATGAGGAATTAAACTAAAGAGTTCTAAGTAATACCAAGATCCCCAATTATTTAGAAAAATTAGAAAAAAAGAGATTAATTCTTCTCTTTTTTTCCCGCTCGCAATCTTTTTTCTTCTTCAGTAAGGTTCACTAAGGTTTCTTCTCCAAATTTCCTTGTTAATATAATTGCGATTGCCCAGGTAATCAATGCTGTTATTACACCACCTGCATTATCAGTAACTCCCCCGAACATAACCTGAGGAATGAAGTTTAGTAATCCATGAAAGATAATCGTAATGAACACACTTTTAGTGTTATTATAAATCCATGTATAGATGATTGATACCCCAATTATACTCGCGGTAAATCCTATAATCGAAAGAATTGATAAATATAGGCCAAAATTTAGCTGAGTTAAATAAAGGTACAATAAGTAAGGATAGTGCCATATTGCCCACACAAACCCAAGGATTATACTTGATTTATTTGCATTAAACTTCTCTTGAAGTGTTGGAAGAGCATACCCCCTCCAACCGGGTTCTTCTAAACCTGATGTTAAGGTTGTGTTAAGAAACATCAAAAATACTAAAAATCCTGACATCCCCAGATTAAATAGCTGAGTAAGATCTACAAATGAAAGTAAAGCACTAAAAAAGAAAATTGCTAATGGTAAAACTATTATTATACCATACCATTTGATGGGGATTTTCACTTTTCCCATGCGTCTTAGTAAATCGATTAAACCTTCCTTTTTTTTAGTCATTGCTATGATGATGACCGCTGCGATGAATGGTCCATAAACTCCAACTTGATTAAGAATGAATATCAGCACATGTAGATTATCGACAAATCCCTCCGAAATTAATTGATTAAATGTTAAAATACTTGGCATAAAGTAATTATTTAAAGTAGAAATTATTAGAGTCGGTATCCAAAAGAGCCATGTTATCCCGATTGCGAGAAAAAAATACTGTAATAACGGGTTTTTTAATGATAATAATGATTTTTCTGACATCTTCTCTTAATTACATTTTTAGTTAGTTAAGTATGAAATCAAGCCTTTCTATTTTAGTTTTTTAATTAAGAATTATAAAATAAACCAAGATGATAGTGATTTCAAATAAAAAATTATACTGAAATTTATTTAAATAATAATTTTAGTCAAAAACAATTCTTATAGAAACTTCTCAAAATCTATTGCTACTATTGGTATTCGTATTAAAAAGTTTTTAAATTAAATTCTGTATTTTCAAAACGTTAAAATTTATTCTATAATGTCTAATTGGATAAAAATCGTAGAATTCAGTGAAATTTTAGAGATATAACAAATTTATTTAAATTTAGAGAAGATCGGTAATGAATTATGAATGAGAGAGTAAATAAAAGGATCAATTCCGCTGAAAAGGTTATTTTAATTACCGGTATATTATTAGTAGCATTATCTTTTATTAGTGAATTTCATTTCCATTATATTCAAGGTTTTATGCCAGATTTAATGGAAGAAGATATTTTCAAGAGAGCTGAGGCTGCTGAGGTTTTCAATTCCATGAGTTTTCTTATCTTAGGAGTAATATTAATAATTACTGCTTTTATCCTCTCAAAAAGAAGATTAAAAGCCAAATCATTCAAGCAAACTAATTATATTTGAGATCCACCTAAGAAGAAGTTCGATTTATTTATATTTTAAAGTTATAAAGTCTATTAACTATCATTTTTTTTTTGTATTAGACTACGAAAATAAGTAATGAAGTTCATTGCTATCTACATAAACGAGGTTCTTTAATTGTCAAAACGTAAAAACGCGAACCCGTCAAACCATTTTATCGAATTTTCTCCGGGTAGAGATTATTTTGAAAAAGCTCGGAAAAAGGGAGTGCGTAGTTGGATTCTTGCGCACATTTTTCATAAAACGAATAAGATATTTATTTTGGTAGTTTTCTTTACGACCATACTTGCTTCAATTTTAGCTTCAATTATTTCCGTTTCTATTGGTTTTGCTGTTGAGGAGTTTTTAAAAGCAGATTTTGAAAGTCTTATCTTTTATACTATAACGATTTTAATCCTTGGTCTAATGACCCCGATATTGAGGCTTTTAAATTATAGTTTAAGGGAAGTGCTAGCACAAAGGCTTGAACGTAATACAAGGAAAGAATTCTATGGAATTTTATTGGGTAAAAGCCAATCTTTTCATGATAAACAACAAATTGGAGATCTTATGGCCAGAGTAACTGATGATGTAAGAATGTTAAATTTCCTTATTAGTCCTGCGGTATCTCTTATTCTTGAATCTTTCACAACACTTATTATTCCAATTGTTTTCATTATATTTTTTTATCCTGTCCAATTAATTTTTGAACCAATATTTTTTATAATTCTGTTTGTCCTCTCACTAAAAAGGTACACCAAAAAATTATCCCCGGTAACAGGGATGTTGAGGATGAATTTTGGTATGATTAATGCTACACTAAATGAGGCTCTTTCTGGTATTGAAGTAGTGAAAGCCTCAACCCAAGAAACTTATGAACTTAATAAATATTTAACTTATGCTAAAAATTATAGGGACGCGTACTTAAACCAAGGAAAAATTCAAGCTAAATATATGCCGATTTTATTCTTGAGTTTAACTATAACCGTGGGTTTAACCCATTCACTTATATTATTTAATTTAGGTATTATGAATATAGGACAAGTTATTTCTTACATTGGTTTATTAGATTTATTGTTCTTCTCAACATTTATATCAATTTTTGTTTTTGCTTTTATAAAACTAGCCGGAAGTAGCGCTCAACGATTACTTGAACTGATGAATGAAGTAACTGAAATTGATGAAAATCCTAACGGAATCCAAAAAGAGATACAAGGTTCAATCAAATTTGATAAGGTGTCTTTCAGTTATCCTGGAACTACCAATTTAGTTTTAAGAGATCTTTCGTTTGAGGTTAAACCAGGGCAAACCGTGGCGATTGTAGGAACAACAGGTTCAGGTAAAACAACATTAACCAAGTTAATTTCAAGATTATATGATGTTTCTGAAGGAAAGATATTTATTGATGATCAAGATATCCGGGATTTTGCATTGAAGTCGCTTAGAGCTCAGATTTCGTATATTGAACAAGATGTATTTTTATTTTCTTTTTCAATTTTTGAAAATATTACATTTGGAAGAATAGGATCCAAAGAAAAAGTAATTGAAGCCGCAAAGCAAGCTCAAGCGCACGATTTCATAAATTTGTTACCAGAAGGCTATGATTCTAAAATTGGAGAGAGAGGAGTTCTATTGAGTGGAGGTGAAAGACAGAGAATAGCAATTGCACGAGCATTCCTTGCCGATCCTAAAATTCTCATATTAGATGATTCCACTTCTGCTATTGATTCAAACACCGAAGATAGAATACAACATGCCATTAAAAATATTTTGCGGAATAGAACCACCTTTTTAATAACTCATAGACTAAGCCAGATTCGGTGGGCAGATTTGATAATTGTGTTAAAAGATGGAGAGATCGTAGCCAAGGGAAATCACAAAACACTGCTTCAGACCTCAGAAGAATATAGAAAAATATTTGTTAAGAAGTTTGATCTTGATGAACAAGAATTAATAAGAGGAGTGGTATAAAATGGCATGGGTTGGACTTGAAGCCGAAGAATATGATCGTGAGATCAAAGATAGAACATTGATAAAAAGAATTTTCGAATATTTCGCTCCTTATAAGAAATATATGACAATCGTAATTTCTCTCCTTATTCTATCTTCTCTTTCAAATTCTTTTATCCCATTGTTCACCTCTATCGCGATCAATAATCTTGCTCACAATCCAAATATCTTTAGCTTTATACTTATAATTGGATTGATTTTTTTCCTAAACATTTTAGCCTATGTTTTTAATTACTTTAGGTACATAAACACAGCTAAAGCAATAGGAAATGTAGAATTAGATCTAAGAAAGGATGCAACTGAATCCGTATTAAAACATGATCTTTCATTTTTCGATAAAAATCCTGTAGGGAAGATTGTAAGCCGAATTAATACTGACAGCCGAGATTTTACCCAAACTGTTGATTTAACGATAGAAGTAGCTTCAAATTTAATTGTTATGATTATCTTAATTATATTATTGTTTTTAATCAATATAATGCTAACATTGGGAATATTAATCATGATTCCAATATTTTTCCTTGTTGCATTTTCTTACAGGAAATTTGCTAGAAAAATGACACTTATGGGGCAACGATCTTTAGCTTCTGTAAATGCGTATGTTAAAGAGAGTTTTTCAGGTATACAAATCGCAAAGACATTTAGACAAGAATCGAAATTATATAGTCAATTTGAATCAGTGAATAATCAATCCTATAAAGTGAATTTAAAAAGAGCGCTTATTCTAAATGCAATTTTCCCTACGTTAGCAATCGTACAAGGAATCATCTTAACGATTTTAGTCTATTATGGAGGTAACTTCCTAATTTTAGGAGTGTTTAATGTGGGAGAATTCAATCTCTTCTTCCAGAGTTTAACATTACTTTTTTTTCCTTTACTCACTATTGCCTCATTTTGGCCTCAGTTTCAATCGGGGTTATCTGCATCAGAAAGAATCTTCGCAATAATAGATAATCCCCCCGTTGTTGTTCAAACTAATAATATAGAACCGTCAAAATTACGGGGAGAGATTGAGTTCAAGAATTTAGTATTTCAATATGATGAGAACAAGAAAATATTTGATAATTTTTCCCTGAAGATACAACCGGGAGAATCAATTGCATTGGTTGGCCATACAGGTGCAGGAAAGTCTAGTATTGCTAAACTTATAGCACGTTTTTATGAATTCCAAGAAGGTGATATTATTATTGACGGAATCAGTATCCGAAATTATGACTTAAAAAAATACCGCGGACAAATTGGACTGATTCCACAGAGCCCCTTTTTATGGTCAGACACCGTTGAAAATAATATCAGGTATGGATGTAATGATGTTAACTGCGATGACGTTACAGTCACACTTGAAAGAACAGGAGGTTCTGACTGGGTAGAAAAATTACCTAAAGGACTTCAAACCAATGTTGGAGAGAGAGGAGTATTTCTCTCAATGGGTCAGAGACAGCTTGTCGTTTTTGCTCGTGTTTTACTACAAGATCCATCCATTCTCATATTAGATGAAGCAACTGCGTCAATTGATCCCTTTACTGAAACAAAAATACAAGAAGCAATGGAAAAAACCATGCAAGGACGTACTTCAATTATTATTGCTCATCGGTTATGGACCGTACGACATGTGGATCGAATTATAGTCATTGACCATGGAAGAATAGTAGAACAAGGTAGTCATGATGAACTGATGGAGCAAGGCGGAAAATACGCGGAACTCTACGATACATACTTTAGGCACCAATCGCTTAAATATATCGAAGATATGGGTAAAATGGAAAACTAAATTTACTGTTTTCGTAAAATATAAGTAGTGTAAAATGGGCGCTCTATCAATTCCAATAACACAGGAAGCTGCCTTGTATAGTTTCTTGGATCAACCGCATCTGGGTGTGATGGATATTTATTTTCGCGTATAATCTTCATTAGATTAATATTTGGCTCGAAAATACAAATTATCCCATTTAATCTTAAAATACGAACGCATTCCTTAATGGCGGCTTCTTTATCATCAATATGATGTAGGGATCCTAAAATAAATATAGCGTCAAAAGAAGCATCTTCAAAGGGCATGTCTTCAGCCTTGAAGGGCATGTAAGTAATCATGTGATCAATGTTTACTTTTTTAGCAGATTCTAGCCAATCCTGTTTAGCATATTCAGTCTCATCGTTTTCGGGTTCTCCGGTAATTACTTCATAATTGTTCAAGGCGAGGGCTATTGCCATCCAGCCCACTCCTGTACCTATATCCAAGATTTTTGCTGTTTGTTCTAATTCTAAATCTTGAAGGACGGGATTAATATCATTGAATATAAAAGCAAACTCATTTCCTAACGTATTTCTCAATTCTTCAATTTCCATTTATTTCTCCTCTCTTTTTTATATTAACTGTTTTTTAAAATTGTATTTTTTCTAAAATGAAGAAGCAATCTCTTCCATAAAGGTTTCTTTTTCATCATTAAAACCACTTATGACAAAAACAAACTGCTCACAACCCAAGTCAATATAATCCTGTAATATTTCTATACAGTTGTCATATGTGCAAAAAATGCCCTGTTCTCTTCCATAGAGACTAAATTTTTTATTCAATTGGTTTTTATCCTTCGCAATCAGAAATGGTCCACTCCATGAGAGTTTTAAATCATCAATTTTTCTCCCAAGATTATCGCAATATTCATGCAAAATTCTCACCTTTCTTTTATACTCATTTATAGAAGCCCCCCATCGATCCCAGATATCTCCGATTTCGGCTGCGACCTTCAGTGTATACTTTTCTCCCCCCCCACCAATCATGATTGGCGGATGAGGTTTCTGCAGAGGTTTTGGATTGCAGACTGCATTTTTTACATGATAAAAATCTCCTTGAAAGCTCGTTCTTTCTTCAGTCCAGAGCTTCTTTATTAGTGTTATTCCTTCGATCATTTGTTTCAGTCTTGTAACTGAATCTTCGAATGGATACCCATAAGCTCTATATTCTGGCTCCTTCCAACCGGCTCCATAGGCGAATATCAATCTTCCCTTGGAGATTACATCTACTGTGGCGGCTATTTTAGCAGTCAGTGAAGGACTTCTAAAAGAATTACACCCTACCAAAGGTCCGAGCTTAATTTTTTTTGTTTCCACAGCTAAAGCTGAAAGTAGCGCCCAAGCTTCGAATACGCTTCCTTCATCAAAATTCCCCCACATTAGGTGATCCATGGCCCAAATAGAATCGTAACCCAAGCTTTCACATTCCAACGCCATTTTTTTTATGGCATCGTAATCGGACCTATATAGCATATCCGGTGCGGCATTAATAGTTACTCCAAATTTTATTTTACTCATAACTGACCATCCTAGAAAGAATATAATAGTTCCTATTAGTATAAACGTTTCAAGCAATATAAAGTACATAAACAACTCCAAAAAGTAGATTTTATAGCCTAAAGATATCAATAAACTTGTGAAAAAATATGTCTAATTTTTCGAACATATTCAAAAAAATTATTATACTTCGATCACACATTTGTATTATTAAAATCTGAAAAAATTATCTAAATTTTAAAGAAAATGAATGTTTTTAATGAACAAACATGCCAGCGGTGTGGTACTTGCCTTGAACAGTGTCCATTTTTGAAATTACCTATAGAAAGTGCTAAGGAAGAGATTTCTAAATTGATTGAGACGAGATACTCACGAACGGTACTTAAAGGTTGCGCGGGTTGCTCTTACTGCAATCTAATATGTCCAACAGGGTCAAGACCATATAATCTTATAAGAGAAATACGATCACAATATTCTCGTGAGAAAGGTGTTGGGTGTATGGCACTTATATCTGAGGAGATACCTCATAATTTAATGTCAATTGCGTTAGAGACTGACACTGAGGAAAAAAAGCGAAATTTGAATCAATATGAAAATCCCCCAAAAAGTGATACAATGTTTTATTTGGGATGTGCTATTTCTTATTGTTTTCCTGATCTTGCTAAAACTAAATTATTCGGGAATTTACCCTTAGTAGGGGGAATGAAGTATTGTTGTGGTAGTTATGTACTTTCTTTTGGCGAAGATGAAGCAAGAATAAAAGGTTTAGAATTACTTGATAAATTTAAGGAAGTAGGGGTCGAAAAACTCATCACCTTCTGTCCGGGGTGTGATTCTATGATTAAAGACGTCTATCCTTCAATTATTGATGATTTTAATATAGAAGGTCAAACCATTATTGATTATTTGATTGAAAGGTATCATGAGGGTGAATTTATCATCAAAAACAAGATCAACCAAAGAATTACTTTCCAAGATCCTTGTCCTTGGAGAAATTTAGACAAAAAGATATATGATGGTCCACGAGAATTTCTTGAAATTATTGGTGCGGAGGTTGTAGAAATGAAACACAATAAAGAAACATCCCTATGTTGCGGAACAGCACTTTCCATGTCAAATCGATCGTTAGCAACAAATATCGCTAAAGAAAAAATAGCTGAAGCAGAACACGTAAATGCAGATATAATGGCCCATATCTGTACAGGTTGTCTTTCCGCATTGTCTCACCATGCCATTGAAAGGAATATTAAGTCGTATTATATTACAGAATTAGCCCAGATGGCAATAGGGGAAAAACCTTTATTCAATATTCTTGAGAATGCAAAAAGTCTTCAAAAACAGATTATTAAAACGGTTAGCAAGAATCCAAATGTAATTAAAGAACGGTACATCATAAGAAATGGAAAAATCTGTCGTTTATAATTTCCAATCAATAAGGTAATATCTGATATTTTCAATAATACTAATTAAAAAGTCGTAATATCTATGAGAATAAATTTCCCATTGATTGACGAGGAATATCATTTCTAACTTTTTCTAGAGATATCGCTTCTTCAGGGCAATTGGAAGCACATAAACCACAACCTAAACAACCATCAAGACCAAAAGTGATTTTTTCACCATCAGAGTCTTCAATGTGCTCAATAATCCCCACAGGACAAATATCTACACATGTAT
>JAGXNR010000096.1 GCA_019894875.1 Promethearchaeota archaeon
GCTTTGAAGTAAAAGTTCCTTCTGAAATTGCCACACGAGCTTTAGAACCAATAAATAAAATGCTAGATTATTCATAAAGTACAATTTTTAATATTTTAAAAGAAATCAGTAATTTTCATTTGCTGCTTGTCATCAAGGTATTTTATAAAAGCTATTGTAGGTTTTCCTGAATGTATTGCTTTTAATCCAGATTTTTTTTCGAAATTTGTGATATCAATATAGTTAAAATTAAAGATTCTCATATTTGATCTTAATCTAAACAACCATCTTACAAAGTTTTTGTAAAGTCTGTCGTTAATACTTGCTCTTGAAGCATGGTTTACTTCATACATTTTTACGTCATCATCTGTATAATTAGGATAATATCTAAAATTTTGTCCCATCCAAAAAAACTGTGATACGGACTCAGAAAAGTTTTTAATTCTACAACCCGTTAATTTAACAGTTTTTAGGTTTGACAAACTACTTAAAATATCAGGTATTTCTTGAATACTAACATTTCCTGATAGATCTAGAAGCTCTAATCTATTGAGATTTTCCAAACCTTCAATTTTTTCTATATAATTATTTTTAAGATTTAGTTTTTTTAAATTTGTGAAGTTTTTTAATCCTTGTATCTTGCTTATTCTGTTATTACTTAAATCAATTTCCTCTAACTCGTTAGAAAATTCTTCTATTCCTTTAATATCTTCTATTTTTTCTATCATTTTATTTTTTAAATTAATCTTTTTATCTAAAATGATACCAACTAATCGTTCATTATACGAGATGATTTTTATGTCCAAACTATTAAAATTGACTTGAGCCTTATTTAGAAATTTTAAAATAGGAAAACTTCTATTGCCCTTATATCTATTATAAATTATTTCAATAAATTTCTGTCTTTTTAATTCGGGTATATTCTCTATTGTCTTAAGAAGTATTAAATATTTATACTTAAAGCGAAACCTGTTTACAAAACCTGTGGTTTGTTGCTTTATTTGCTTAATGGATTCAGGATCTTCAAGGTTTTGTAAGAAGGGCAAAATTTTTCTAGAATATTCATCGATACTCGGGAAATCTATATCGATTAACATGCTTTCGAACTCGTCTTCCGTTAAATAATGTAAATAACCATTTTGTGTTAAAAATCTTATAACTGTAGGATGGCCTGTTGCATATCTCATAGCTATTTCTTCCTTAAATTTTCGTTTTGCAATAGGATCACCCGCATCAACAAGGGCTTTTAATAAAGGAAATGCTAGATTTCTATGCAAAATCCTTGTATCATATTGATTATCTGCCCAGGCTTGTAGATTTGAGCAATGCCCCCAGAATTCTGTCTCGGGGGGAACTTTACGGTGATTTCTTTCCATAGAACGATCCAATTTTACCGCAGCTTCATCAATGGAACTAACCTCATCGTAATCTTCAATTTGATTAACCGGGATATTCAGTAATAAGTACATGCATTGTATGAATCGTCGATTATTTACATAGATGTACGTTCTACCACCTTCAAGCTTTAATTTGAGGTATTGGTTAATTTTAAATTCGTTTGTCTGGTTTGAATGCCTAATAGCAAGGAATAAGAGGGTGATTGAAAAAATTGACAATATAATTATCTGATATTCAAACATACTACAGATAAGTCAGGATTTTTAATAGTTAAGTTAAAGATGCATTTGTTTTTCAATATTAAAACCCCTTAGATTTTACAATTTTTCAAATATTTGTTGAATTCTACGAATATATTTCTTTCTTCTGATAATCAATCTTAAGGATTTAGTGTTAAAGTAAACCCATCATATAAAAAGCCCATTAGTATAGCGTTTTTAATAACTTGAGTTAATACTAATAATTGAAATTGTTCTTGAATTGCATCCCAGATTAAACCCATCTCTTTCAACTGATTGGTTATATCTTTAGCTACAGTGTCTAAATCATAAACTTCCTCATAAATCCCTTCTTGAAGATTTATGATTTCATCAATTAACTTATCTCTAATGAGTCTGAGTGTTGTTGTTCCTAGCAAATCTTCCTCATGAAAAAAGAAATCAGTATTTTCTCGTTGAATTAAATAAAAACCGAAATCACTCTTTAATAATTTGTATTTTGCTAAATAATTAATTGCTTCTCTTGAAACATCAAAAATCTCACAAAATTGATCTAAATTCAATTTATATCCAACAAATTTTTGAGAACTAGATTCATCAAAATGCCAGTATTTTTTTGCAAAAGCACCTTGACCGAGAATGGAATTATAGAAGATGTAAAAAAGTGATAAATACAGATCTCTATCTTGTTGTAATTCAAAAAAGTTATCTCCTATTTTAGAGATAATTCTAACAATATGAATTATAAATGGAGCCTCAACATTAATTTCCTTGTAAAAGTCTATTAAATCTTCGAGTTTTCTAACATTTTCTTTTAATTCGTTAACTATAAATAACTCATCCTTCAACTTTAGGGGTTCTTCTCCAAGTTTTTCAATACCTCTTTCGGTAATTACATAACCACGATATTGTTTATTCGTTTGCTTTTCAGTAAATATTCTCTGTTCTATGTTTTTGTTTTTTCTATGAATATTGAGATATTTAGAGACTGTAGATCTGCTTAAGTTTGAATATTTTATTAAATTAGTAAATCTTTGTGGACCCAGATTCCTAAGAATAAATAAGATTCTCCTACGATTATCTTCAATATTACTAGATTTTATCAATAATTCGTTCTTTAACTTTTTTGAAATATTCCAACTTTCCATATTAATATATTATCAGGCTTTATATAAAAAAATATACTTTTTTATTATACTTGGACTAAAAAAATATAATATACCCATAATCTAAAAATTAGTATAATTATCTTATAAATATTCAAATATAAAATTTTAAAAACATAGGAATTAATTTTAGAACTTGGAATTAAATTCAAAATTAATAAAAAAGATTTAGGCAGATGTCAATTGAAGATCCCAATATACTAAAAAAGATGAAAAAGATTGAAGAAAGGTTAGAAAGAATCGAACAACGACTTTCTTATATAGAAAATAGACTAGGAAGATTTCCATCTCACCCACCACCGCAACCAGGACCTTTACCTCCACCAAATCCACCAGGTCCACCAGGGCACCCTCCAGAACCTTTCAGAATTAGGAAAAACTGAATCTTACCAATTAGAAATATTAATCGGTTTACAATAACCAAAGTAAACTTAAGTCTAATTTTAAGTACCAAAGACCTTAAGTAGAAATTTACCTAATATCATTTTAATAATAAATTAGTATAAATTAAAAAAAAAAGAGTTGGTTGAAAATATGACTCAATATAGATTTAGACTTACTGGTGTACCCCCTGATCAAGCAATTAAACTGGTTGAATTAGATCCGAATAACTCAATTGCAGAAATTAAGAAAACTGTACAAAGGGAATATAAATTAAACCCAATTCTCGCAATTCAGTTTATATTTAAGGGAAAAGTTTTACCCGATCAATTGAAGTTTGCTAAAATAGGAATCCACCCTAAAAAAGATGTAATAACAGTTATGGCGACTCAAGCAGGCGGTTAATAAGTTAACGGGATTATTAAGAGAAAAAAGCCGGCTTATTTTTCTCTGTTTACTTTTTTTTTAAGAAAATGATTAGTGTTCTAAAATCTGATAATTATTAGACTTTGTAATATCTGTTAAATCAGCAGTGAAAGATTTGAATTGGGAGATTTCTCCATTGAATTCCACAAGATGATTACGAAATTTTTCGAGGAATTTATCTATGATGTTTTCTGAAATTAATTCTAATGTTTTCTTAACATAATTTCCATTCTTACACTTTAGAACTAAATGGTATCGAGATTTATGGGTATAAAAGAAAAAGATGAAACTATCTAACATCAACATTTTCAAGCTTTCTTTAAAATTTCGTTTTGTAAATCGGCAGATTATATCAAAATAACTTGCTAATGATTGTTCATCGCCTAATTTATCTTCTTCATTGAAATTATGGTAAAATAAGGCTAAACCTGCTTGATTTATTATCATTAATTCAAGTATCATATTGATATAATCTTCCTTATTAATTCTCGGTTTAAAATGAATTCTCTTTACAATTTAATATGTTCTTGTTGATTGAATTAATTTATACTTGGGAAATTTTCAACTAACAAATAGAACAAATTATTTTTAAACTTTTATTTTATAATTGATAGGATTTTCTAAATTTCAATTCTATTAGCATAAATTGCACATATCAAGTATATAAATGATAATATTCAAAAAAAGTTGTTAAAAAAAGAGATAATACTTCAATTTTTCTTTAAGCTAATTGTACGATCGGAATTTTCTTAATATTGTTGTAAGCTTCGGTTAAACATCTTTCTGCGTCGTTCATTATAGAATTTATGATATCTGATACACTTTCTACACTGTCAATAAGTTCAGCGCTTTGACCTAAATAAGCTATACCTTCCTCAATTTTTCCTTCATAAGTTTTTTCTAATTCTGCTAATTCTTGTTCTACCTTCGACATTGAAGTCTCAGCAGCTTGCTTTTCTTTTTTAGTTTCAACTAGGTTATGATTTTCAGCCATTTTATTTTTCCACACTCTAGCAGGCCCAAAAATTCCTGTTTTTAGTTCAGTATCCGATGCAGATGATTCAACAACGATCTTTTTATAATTATCGTGAAATTCACATTCTTTGGTTGAAATAAATCTAGTACCCATTGCTATAGCGCCTACACCCATAGATAAAGCAGATGCTAATCCTTCACCTGTAGCAAAACCTCCCGAAGCGATTATCGGAACATCTGGTAAACTTTTCCTTATTTGCTGCAATAAAACTAAGGTGCTTATATTTTCATATGACTGGTGTCCTCCACCTTCAGTCCCAGTAATAACTAACCCATCGATACCACTCTTAACAAGTTTTTGAGCTAGATAAAGTGAAGGTGCAACATGAAAATGCTTGATATTTGAACCACTTTCTTTTAATTTTTCAAAGTGTTTATTATATATCAATCTCGGAGATCCTGCACTTGTAATTAAATAAACACATTGTTCTTTTATCTTTGGATTTTCCATAATAAATCGTGGGAGCTGTCTGCAAAGTTTTATAGCATCTGGTTGCAACCTTGCCGTCCTTATGTTAAATCCAAAAGGTTTATCAGTATGTTCAACAACGTATTCCATACTTTTTTTCATTTCATCTATAGTTACAGTTCCGTGTACCGTGACATGACTTAGAACTCCTAATCCTCCAGCTTCTGAAACTGCCACTGTTAATTTTGTTGTATAAAAAGGACCCATTGGAGCACTTAAAATTGGATGTTTAATCCCTAACATTTTTGTTATATTTGTTTCAATCACTATGTTAATCACATTTTTTTTAGAGTTTCTGGTTTAAAGGTAATAATTAAATCCCTAATTATTAAGTTAAACGATTAGTTATTTTTATCAAAAGTTAATTTATAAAATTTTTACATGGAAACACACTATCAAAAGTAGTATATTCTTCATGTTCTTATTAAAATTTCAGCACTTTTTTATTAAATTCTATAGTTGAGACCTTTATGCTAAGAAAAGCTTAAGCTTATCAAAGGCTATTGAAATAATAGGTGAATATAGGTCTTTAACCTCAGAAAAAAAAGATTGAAACCTTAGATCTTTTGCAAAATTTCTTTGATAATTGTTATTATCTGATTCGCTACATTTTGAATTGTTTCTGATAAATGAAACGCGAAGAATGGCAAATCTTGATTTTCATTTCTCTCCTCAAGCGAGTATTCATCTTCTTTATAGAATGATAACTCTGTAAACCCTTCTAGGCTTTTTGGAACAAAACCAATCATGAAAACATTTATACCTGGTAATTTTTCAAGTAGTAAATCAACAACTACATGAAGAGGAATTGTATGGGTTGAAATTGGTACAAATTCTTTGATGTTTTCACGTTCAATTATAGCAACAGTGCCAGGTGGTTTGTTTAGTGTGCAAGTATCTAATAGGACAAGATCTGTAGCTTTAAAATCGATAATTTCATCAATCCGACTCATCGGAGTAACTCCTGCATTAATGAATAGAAATCTTTCACTTGAATAAGTTAAAAGCTCACTAATAATATAGGGACCAACGCCATCATCACTAAGCTTCTCTTCACCTATTCCCATAAAGACAACTTTATTGGCATCCTCTAATCTAGAAATAAGCCTTTCTAACAGTTCTCTCATAAGAATATAAATTTTATAAAAATACTTAGGTAGACCTAATTTTAGACTATACTAAAATTTTATCTTAAATTAACACAGAAAAATTCATTTATTATAGTACATTTATATTTTATGATTTATGACAGAAGATACGACTGAGAAACCAGAGAAAGTCCAAATAGAAGGAATAATTGAAAAAGATAAAGTAAAACTTTTCGATGAGAGAGCAATTGAAGAATTTTATAATACTTCATATATTGGGACGTTAGAAGAAAATAATGATTCTCAATCAATTTTAGTTTTTGATCCTATAGAAGTATTACTTCTAAGCGAAAGAAGTAGAATATTAATATGGGAAGATAACGATAAGAGTAAGCAATTATATGATTTTGAGAGTTTAATGACTTATTTTACTCAATTTGATGATCGTTTATGGCATAAATATATAATATATATGGATCTAAGGAAAAGAGGATATATTGTCCGCACGGGGTATGGTGATGGAATAGAGTTTCGTGTTTATAAGAGAGGAGCTGATTTTGAAAATGATTCTGCGAAGTATTTAATATATCCTGTATTCGAAGGGAGCCCTATAGAATTAAGAGATTTAGACAAAATGTCCCGAGTAGCTTTAGGTTCACGTAAAGACTTAATCGTTGCAACTGTAGATAGATTGAGTAAACCAATTTATTACAGTGTTAAGAAATTTCAATTATTAAACAAAGAAGAGAGTAATGAACAGTGACAGATAAATTTGTATGCGATACTTCAGTGATATTCAATGGTCTCATTCTCGAGCTAATCGAAGATGGAGAATTAGGTGAAAATCCCGAAATTTTAATTCCTAATGTTGTCATTGCTGAAATTGAATATAGAACTAATATTCAGAAAGAAATTGGATTTTTTGGTTTAAACGTTCTAAAAACCTTACGCGAGTTAAATAACGCCAAAAAAATTTCGCTGCAAATAGCAGGTAAGCGTCCAACGAGAGAAGAAATAAAAATGGCGCCTGGAGGAGAACTTGACGCTTTAATAAGAGAAATTACGCTACAAAATAATGCTTCCTTAATAACTGCTGATAGAATTCAAGGTGATATTGGAATTTTCGAAGGATTAGACGTTTTTTTTGTGAAGGAGAGAGGAATCCATAAACCAGAAGGACCCCTTTCTCTTAAATTACTGGAATATTTTGATGATAAAACAATGAGTGTACATCTCAAAAGAAATCTACCTGCCTATGCAAAGAGGGGATCACCCGGAAATTGGCGCTTAGAAAAGATTGATAATGAAGTTATTACCCCTAAGCTCATTGAAGATATTGCTCTTGAAATTATTGAAAATGTAAGGGAAGATGATCGCTCCTTTATTGAAATTGAGAAAATTGGGGCGGTAGTTGCTCAATTAAGAGAATTTAGAATAGTAATTACAAGACCTCCATTTTCTAATGATGTTGAGATTACAGCTGTTCGACCACTTGTGAGTTTGAAATTGGTTGACTATTCAATTGATGCAAAATTACAAAATAGGTTAGAAAAAGCAGAGGGTATTTTAGTTTGTGGATCTCCTGGAGCGGGAAAGAGTACTTTTTGCGCAGCATTAGCAAACTTTTATTTAGGTCAAAATAAAGTAGTGAAAACATTAGAAAGTGTGAGAGATCTACAAGTAAGCCCAGAGATTACTCAATATACAAAATTAGAAGGAAATCTTGAAAATTCTGCAGATATCCTTCTACTCGTTAGACCAGACTTTACAATTTTTGATGAGGTAAGAACTACCAAAGATTTTGAAGTCTATGCGGATTTTCGCTTGTCTGGCGTAGGAATGGTCGGCGTTGTTCACTCCTCTTCTGCAATAAATGCAATTCAAAGGTTTATTGGTCGAATAGAACTTGGCATGTTGCCTTCAATAATAGACACAATAATCTTTATCGAGGGTGGGGATATTTCATCAGTTTTAGTTATAAAAATGACTGTTAAAGTTCCTTCTGGATTTAGGGATAAAGATTTAGCTCGTCCGGTAGTTGAAGTACGTAATTATAAGACTCATCAACTAGAGTTTGAAGTCTATTCTTTTGGACAAGACGTTGTAATTAATCCTGTAGGCCCTAAAAAACCACAATATAA
This sequence comes from Promethearchaeota archaeon, assembly GCA_019894875.1. The sequence continues at coordinate 8,302 of JAGXNR010000096.1, forward strand.
ACCAGATCAAAATAAAGGGTTCCAATCTTATAGAAAAAGCAAATCTAGGGAAGAAAGAATCAATCTTGAGTACGATGTTACAAAAGATAGAGTAGTTTTAAAGGCTTCTCCTCAATATGCTAGCGAAAATGTTGTAGTATTTGCAGACCAAAGCGAGATTTTTACAGGCTCATTAAGTAGAAAAAGTGAAATAAACTTATCATTATCAAATAAAGAGGGAAGGAGAATCCTTAAAGAAATTGATAGAAATAAAGATGTCTATGCGAGGATAAAATAAGATCTAAGAATTAATTATATTCCCTGATATTATTCTATATTCATTAATTCTTTTACTTTTTTTATTTTTATTTACCATTTCTCTTACTTTTTCCATTATTGGTTTATACGATTCATTTACAATATATTTTAATACTGCTGGAATCTGTACTGGTGGTTGATAGATATGAAATAAAAAAGCAAAATAGACTACCATAATCAATCCTACGTTTTTATTTGAATTTGCTAATATATTATTATTAAAAATCCTATTTCTAAAATTTTTCCTCCACATTTCTTTAAAATTTAGTGTCTATTTATTAAATTACCAATAAATTTAATAAGAAATAATTTAGTGAATTTTATTTTGAATATTCTTCTTTATGAAGGGAAAATAAAAATAATCCAACAAAAAAAGAAGAAAAAAAAAGAAATTAAGACTTAAAAGTTAATAGATCTTACTTTTTCGATTTTTTAAAATATATTAGGCCAATAAGTGAAATGATCAATACTCCAATAACAAAAGGTGTATTGTAACCTGGAACTGATGAAGCATTATCATCACTAGGAGCACCTTCAGTATAATAGTGGACCAATTGATATGAGAAACCTTCATCTGGTTCAATATTTTGTATAAAGAGACCCCATGAAAATTTATGGTCCATCCAATCATTAGCATCGGAGATACATGCAACTGTACCCTCGTATGTCATACTTTCACCATAAGTGACTTTATTGGCCCAAGCACAACCAAAACCTACACTTATATCAAGTCCAAAGCCTCCTGCTTGTATACCCGCTGAGAAAATTAATTCCATTGAATGTTCCTTTTCAACAGAAACCGCATTTTCCCTTGTATATTTTAATGTACTTCCGCAGGCGGTACCAGTCCCCTGTGGTACTTCTATCGTGTCAATAATCTTCACAACACCTTCTAATGCATTTACTTCTTCTCGAGTAGGATAAGTTCCAGGTTTTCCTGGTGTATGAATATATGTTTCAGAACCAATAGAATTTGTAGAATTAGCACTATTGTATAAAGACTCTGTCATACTATAGATAGAGACTTTTAGAGGTATATCTATTGATATATTTTTTCCTATCATTTCTGACTTTGGATGCTTTATTACCGTGTATACATAAGATTCATAATCAACCGTATCACAAATAATCTGATTTTCCATATGACCAGATGAATATCGTACACCTATCGTTTCGGTTTGTGTAGTAGTTTGAGTTTGAGAAAATTGATAATTGGCTTCTAAGCTAGCTTTAACTTTAAACCCTGTGCCAAATAATTCAAATCCGGTTTCAAAAGAAACTCTAATTCCCGCCATAACACTAAATCTTTCTGTCACATCTATCGAAGTAGACTCTTCTTTTG
>JAGXNR010000097.1 GCA_019894875.1 Promethearchaeota archaeon
GAGTTATTGATATAAATATCGAAATATGTAGTCCTTTCTAAAACTGTTATTGTAATAATCCTAGATGCTAATGTATAGTTTTCTTTTTGAGCAGAAATTGTCAGGAAATTGACTCCTAGTTCTAAATTTTGAGAATTAAAGTTTAGTGAATAGTTGAACGGGTTATTTTCAGTGAAGTTTTCAGAAATTCCTATACCTGTAAGCTGTACTAAAGCATTATCAATAAAGATATCAGTGGCACTATCATTGTATGTTGTGGCAATGTTTAAAGTTTCATTCCACGGAATTTCTATTCCAAAAGATTCTGTTTGATTTAGGAATACTTTATCAATGTAAGAATTCCTTTCTAACACCTCAATTTTAAATCGAATGGATTGAGAAGTATAATTTTCTTTTTGAGCATCAATGGTTAAAAATGTATTTCCTAATCCTAAATCCGCTGTATTGATAATAAAAGTGTAGTGTTCCAATATTGGAACTTCAATCAAATTCTCTGGTGAGCCTAACCCTGTTAAATTAACAACTGCTCCAGTAATATGGATATTAGGTTCCAGTTCTTTATCTTTGTACGTTACTGTTATGTTTCCGCTATTCCCATATATCATTTGTATAGATTTATCTAGAGTTTTGTTATTACTATCTAAAAAGAGTTGTAAATCGGTTTCTCTTTCAAGTACTTTGATATTTATCAGAATTTCTATTGATTCATAATATTTTTTGCTCGCAAAAATAGTTAAGAAATTATTACCAATCTGCAAATTCGATGTATGAATAGTAATATTATAATGTTCCAATGAAATATTTTCCGTCAAATTCTTAGGTGCTCCTAATCCCCCCAATTGCACACTAGCATTTTGTATGAAAATGTTTGCTTGATCTTTATAAATAGCTGTAATATTCACCTGATTATTCATAGTGACTTCAATTGATTTTTCTAATGTTTTATTTAAACCTTCAAGGAATAGATCTAATTTAGTTTCTGATTCAATAATACTTTCTCTATAAGTAATTAATAAGCTTGCATTATCGATTGATAACATAAATGTTTGATTCAAAGCAAAAGTATCTGCTATATATACTTGAATAGAGAGACTTATATTTATATCTTTTAAAATTAAACTTGTAACATCAAATCCCCCAACTTTTATATCTTGAAATGAAGTATTCGCATTACTCAATTTGACAGTTTCTGTATGGACTCTATTATTTATATATACTCTAAATTCTGAATTGGGAGAAGAAATTGTCCAATTTTTATCAATTTTGTATTTAAAATTCAAAGTAGCATTTATAATATCAATATTACTTCCTGAAATTGTATTTCCCTCTTGATTCCAAGATGCTTCTGTATTCTGATCAATCTTTTTTTCATAAGTTAAAGTTAAGTTAAGAGATTTGAAACGTAAATCCTCCCATTGATCACGATCATTACCTCCATAATTATCTTCACAATACATAGATATTCCTAAAACAATTGTAAAATTATTATGACCAGGATCAACTGCTAAAACATTATTTATTGCATCAATAATTGCTTGTATAGTTTTAATATCAATATTACCTTCCATTTCATAATTAGTAGTTGGTGGACCATCATTTCCTAAGGTTCTAGTTTGATTAAATGCTATTCTATATGTATTTAATTCATTAATATCTAAATCACTTATTTCTACATAAAATTGAGCATAATCATAAATCACCCATTGATCTAAAGGTCTATCAGGGTCCCATCGAGCCTGAGTATCTCCTGGAGTGTCAATATCTTGATTAACAGTAGCATTTATTACTGCATTAAATGAAGCTGAAGTAATTATATAATCAGACATATCTGGCATACTAACATTTATTCTCCAATGCATTCGAGGTGTATTATAAGGTTGACCTCCAGAATCTTCATTCCAATCATGTCCTAAATAACATCCATCACCATCACCATAACCCAGATTAGGTAAAATAACTAGTTCAGTTCTGTTAAAAGCCCTCCATTCTGATTGAGTGGTACTATTTAGAATTACTTCTTTTGTAAGTTTTTCACCATTAATGATATAATTTGCTTGATCTTGACTTGTTGAAAAATTAACATCTGAAGCATCTCCTTGAGTTGTATTATACCATGGATCTATAGGAGGTGAAAATGTAGGATTGTCTAACCATTCTACAGTATGCGATTCCTGTATAACACCTTGACTCTTAGGGGCTAAATCATAAATACCATTTTTTTCATTATTCTGATTATAATCGAATACTTTTTGAGTAATGAAAAAACTAACTATGAAAAAGTTGGTTAACAAGGCGAACGTAATGATAATAAAATATGAGAACCGTTTTGTTTTATAACTTTTCTTCATCATTTCTTAATAAACCTCAATTTTTATAATAAATCTAATGATTCTTTAAACTTGGATAAAAGATTACTTGAATTATTTAATATTCTTATGAAGAAATATATCTACATCTTTTATTATAACTTTGTCTAATTTTTATAAATTACAATTATGTGTATAATTTCAAGAAGAAGAAATTTAATTATTAAATTCTTTGTACTAATTAAATAAAATAAAGAGATTTTTCGCACTATACCTTATATTTTTAGTCAAATATATACAAGTCTGAGCAAAAAATAAAAAGAGTATTTTAAGCGTAATCGGGACTACTAAAGCAGAACTTCTCTCAAGAGCTCTTTTATAATCCCTCACTTTTCTAACAGCTCTAGAATACTTCAAAACTCTCTAATAAGCAATAAAATGACCCCCTAAATAAACTGATTTAGCACTCATTACAAGTAATAATTTAATGAATATCCATGGTTCAGAAAGAAAATCTGAAGAGGGTTGTATATAAGAAATGTACAAATAGACATCTGTAATTGAAATGGTAATATTATGATCCAAGCTGAAATCTTTAGCTAAAAATACTATTTTATATTAATTTGAATAAACTTTAATTAAATAATAATAATGCATAATACTTAAGAAATAATTATGCTTATTTTATCTTATAAAATTTATTTATCTAGATTTAGAGGTATTGAAATTTGATACAAGGTATTTTAACTTTTCAGTTCAAAATAAATCAAAAGGAAACGGGAGAAATTGAGCCTGAATTTGCACCAATTCAATTGATAATGAGAGATGAAGATTTGGATGAAGATGATTTCTCTGCGTTACTCAGTCAAAATGATATATTTGCTATTTTTTATCAACATACCACTGGACTCTTTGGGGTAAAATATAGTTATAATAATTTTTACACAGGAAGACTTAAGGAAAGCCCTTATCAAGTTATCTCATATTTTAAACAAGTAGCAGATGGTACACAATATTTAGCAATTTCAATTTTTGGGTTAGATGATGAAATTGAAATTTTCGAACATCTCATTAATGACATGGGAAGTCGGTTAGACACCATATTTGATAAATTGACTCGAGCAAAAAACTCAAAGCAACTCTCTTTAATTGAAAACATTAGTATTAGGTTACAAAATGAACTAAAATTTACAATTTTTCAAATCGATAGATTATCCAATCTAGATAAACTTCAGAAGATTGCTTTAATCTATAATAGTAGTGAACGATTGAAAATCTTAGAGGTTCTACGAGAACATCCGATTTCTAAAGGAGCATTAAAAAAAATTTTAGAAGGTATGTCTGCTACTGTTAATGTAGATATACTTCTTCAACCATTCTTAGAATTAAATATAATAAGACGGGATTGGATAAAAGGAGAAAAAGATAAAAAAACAGGTGAAATTACCCATCAAGGAGAATATTTATTCTTAGTTAAAGATATTCTGATGGCTCGAATCCCGAATGAAAATTTATTAAATCATTTCAAAGAGACCAAAAATGAATTATATCCGATATATCAACAAAAAGTAATAGATTATTTTTCAAATTACGATCCCTATACACAATCAGTCGATGAAATGAAGAAGTTAGCTTCACTTCTATTAAGCCCAGATGCATATGATTTCTTTGTACTAATGCGACATAATCATTATCCAATGGATAAAATTCCAAAGATATTTTCAGAATTTGCTGTTACTGAGTTATTATTAGATGATTTAAAAGATTTAAATATCATTACCGAGATCATTGATAAAGCTGACCGGAAATGGATTTGTCTACTTACAGAAATTAAACCCTTGATAATATTTCCTGAGTATCTCCTTCCCAAGATTAGAGCGGCATATAAAAATCAAGATGGTGATAGTGAAATTACTTATGAAATAGCTAAAAAAGCTTTAAGCCTGTTAGAAATAACCTATCCTGAGAAGGTTACATTTTAGTTATATAAAATTTGAGAGGATTAAATTAAATGTATTTGTTTAAAGATAAAGAAGTAATTGAAGTTCCAATTAAATGTAAATTCTGTTTAAAAGAGATAAAGTTTCCAATAACTGTAGATGAATATAAAGAGGTTATGAAGTTCCCTATAATAAGGGAGAGTGTTCATGGCGATCCAGAGCATAAATTAACAGTTTCTATTAATATGAATTTAGAGATTGAAAATTTTGAAATTCAAGACCTGCAAGAAAAAGAAGCAGAGGAAGTTGTGTACTCCGAAGATTTAATAAAACAAGTTCTTGGTGAAATAGATCTTTCAGACGAGGAGATTGAATTATATTTTCGGACGACTGGGCGTGAAACTGTTTCTCTTGGTGAAATCTCAATTTTAATGGGTAAGTCTAAGGAAGAATGTACACAAATTGTTGATAAATTCATTGAAAAAGGATTATTTAAAGAAATAATCGGTGCTACACCGCATTATGCTGCATTACCACCTTATGCAGCTTTAGTTGCTCAATTGAGAACCTTTTCTACGTATATTTCTGATATAAAATCAAAAATTCCTATTCAGTTAGATCAGTCCTTTGCTCAACTGGAATCTCAAGCTAAAAATATGGAGACTCTTAAAGATTCAAGTGAAGTTATGATGGAATTGAAAGAAAAGATGCTCGATCAAATTCAAGCCCAAAAGAAAGAATTTGATAGTACCATTTCCGCAATTGATCAGATTAAAAATATTAAAAGTGAAATCACTGGTTTAGGAGAGGTTACCCAAAATATTTCAGAAGATCAAATTGGTAGCTTAACTTCACAATTTAATAATCTCAATCAAAAAACATCACAAATTATACGAAATCAAGTTGATGAGCTAAGAAGTCAATTTGGTGATGTTAAAAAAATCGTTTCCGATAATTTACAGAAGTTAAGATTAGGAGTTATCCAACAAGCGGTAGGAGATATTATTGAGAAAGTAGTATCTTCTAGGTTAAAAGATATTACTGACAATCTAAACGTTCAATTAAGTGTAAGTCAAACTGTTTTTGCAGATGAATTAAAGAAAATTACTCAAGGTGTTGATTCTGAATTTGTTGGTAAATTAAAAGGCTCAATAGAAGATGCTGTTAAAAATATAGAGGGAATTAGTATTAAAACAGACGATGAAAAAGAACAAGCATTTTCAGAGATTGTTGACAATTTTAATAAAGCTGCTGAGTTAGCAGAAGAAAGAATTGATAGCCTTTCGGGAGATATTTTTAAATCATTTGGAAATGTAAGAGAAATTTTCTCGAAAGGAATTCTCGATACACTAGATAATACATTAACTGATATATTGAATAGATTAGAACTTAGCGAAAAGACTACAATGGAATTCTGGGAACAGTCAAAAAAAGCAAAGGGCGCAATAACTATGAAAGATATCTGGTTCATTCGTTCTCCTGAAGCAGCCAAAGCTCATATCAATGATGAGATCTCAAAAGCTAAAATGAGAGTTTTAATTGTAGCACCTGATCTCTTAGATATTGATATAGATGTTATTAAAGCTCGACCTTCAAGAGTTAACTTTCGAATTGCTACTAATATTAATCCCGGTATAGCAGAACACGAAGCAAGATTACAAGAGTTAGATCAGATGGATAACGTCACTTATAGAAGTAGAGCTTTACAGAACCTTTGGGGAATTAACAAAGATTATGAAGAAGTGATATTATGCGTACTTTCAAAAATAGAGTTTCGGGGTGAAACAGTAACAGAAATTGCAGGGATTGGAAGTATAATTGAAGAGCACATCAAAATCTTCGTCCCTATCCTGGAAGATGCATGGGTTTCATCAAGAAAAGAAATTATGAGATCAATTAAAAGCACTCTCTCTAAAGAACCTGTTCAAACACCAGAACCAGAACGTATAGCTGAAAAACCACTTACAGTTCCACCTGTTCCTGATGAACCAGAAAAGGAAATCCCTGAAGTAGAAGCTCCATCTCCCCTTTCAACACAGTTCGATAACATACTGAAAGGTGTAGAAAATAAAACTGGTCTTGAGATTTCTACTTCATTAGAAAGATTTCAAGGTGAATTTGTTAAATTAAAGGGATATAATAGTGTTTTAAAGAATATCCATATAACTTGCAACGATCTAAAAAGTAAAACAGAATTACTTAATCAACCTGAAAAAGAAGAATTGAAGACTCAAATGAAACTTTGGCGTCAACAACTAGCTCTTTAATTTTCTTAAATTTTTATCCTATTCTGTATCGTAGATAATAAAATAATTATTATTGAATTTTTAATTACTTCTCCTATGGTTAATGATTTTATAACCCTTAAATCGGGAAAAGTAAATGAATACCTTCATCATATCGATGTCAAAGCTTATGGACGCCAGAGAATGCTATCTGTTTTTCTTGGAGAATTTGATGATGGTAGCATATTGATAGACTGCGGTTCTTCACTAGATATAAAAAAGGGGTTAAAGTATTTTAAAAAAAATGGTATAGAGTTATCATCACTTAAATATTTGATCACCACCCATCATCATTTCGACCATAATGGGGGTATATGGAAGCTCTATGAAGAAGTAAAAAAATATAATCCTGAAGTAAAAATTCTTACAAATAAAATTACTAAAGAATTATTAAATGATTTCGAACTCCATTTACAACGAGGGATGAGAACATATGGGAACTTAGTTGGTATTATGAAACCTATTAGTGAGGAAGCTTTTAAAATTATAGAGCCTACACATGATTTTAATACTAAAAGGGGAAACATCAACATTATTGATAAATTTCACGTAGGTGATTCCGAAGTCAAATTAGCTATATTTAAAACTCCCGGACATACTCCTGATCATCAATGTCCCGTTTTAATGAAAGATGGTAACATCGATTTTATTCAGTATGGTGAGTCAGCGGGAACAATTTATCATGAGTCAAAATTATTAACCATGCCAACATCTATGCCTATATATTATAATCATGAAAAATATATGGAAACTCTCGATAAACTTATAGATTCAATTCCATTGAATGCGGGTTTTGGGCACTTTGGACTCGTTACTGGTAAAAATAATATCAAAACTTTATTAACAGAACATAAACCTTTTATGGAACAATTCCGTGAGAAAATAGTACAACTATATTCAGAGAAACCTGAAACTAGATATGTGTTAAATAAAGTGTCATCTTTATTGCGCCCTCGAACTGATTTATCTATGGAACATAGTCCTGTTTTAACGGGGATTTCCTTAGGTATTGTTTATGGAATGATGACGTCATTAGGTTATCGAGAGATACCCGAAGAAGAATTATTCTACTATAATAGATTCTATTCTTCCCTTTGAACTAATTTACATCTCACTCATTATTTAATGAATTTTTACAAAAGTTCTAATTTGTTACACTCATAAAAACTCTTAATGGATCGAAGTATTGAAAAATTTGATGTTTGTATCGTTGGGGGAAGTATTGCAGGGAATTATCTGAGTTTTTTATTATCAAAAACGAACTTAAAAATTGCGGTAATTGAAGAACATAAAAAAATCGGAATACCACTTCAATGTGCTGGTATAGTCTCCCAAAAATTAAGTAAATTAATTCAGTTTCCAGAAGAAATTATATTAAATCGTGTTAAAGTAGCAAAAATTGTTGCACCTCATGGTAAATTTATCAAAATATCAAGCACAGAAGAACCATACATAATTGATAGGATTGCTCTCGATCGTTTCTTCTATGAAACAGTACAAAATACAAAAAGTATTCATTATTTTACTGATGAAAAATTCAAATCCTTCAAAAATATTAAAGATGGTAATCAGAATTCATTAAAAATTGAGACTTCAAGAAGATTTATTATATCCAAATTGCTAATTGGGTGTGATGGTCCACTTTCCTCAGTAGCAAAATCTTTAGGAGTTAAAAACAGAAATTTATATGCAACACAAATCCGAATTACTGGTAATTTTGATGAAACTGAGGCTGTGATGTATTTTCATCCTAAATGGAAGGAATCTTTTGGCTGGATTGTCCCAGAAGGGAATGATACATTCAGGATTGGTTTAGCGAGTTCTCAAAACCTTAAAAAAAATTTCAAAATTTTTATCAAGCAACTTAAGTTAGATTTGAATAGAAAGATAGATAGACAAGGTGGACTCATCCCTTATGGCACAATGAACAAGCTTGCTTTCAATAATATTTTATTGCTAGGAGACTCTGCATGTCAAGTTAAAGCCACAACTGGGGGTGGTATAATTATGCTTTTAACTGCAGCGAATTATGCTGCCAACTGTATTCAAAGATGTTTTAAACATGAAACTTTCTCTAAGAAATTCATTAAGAAATATTATGAATTACCTTGTTTAGCATCAATCGGAAAGGAATTGAAAACTCATTATCTAATTCGAGTATTAATAGAAAGATTATCTTCAAAAGATTTTATTAAATTATTTAGAATTCTAAGAACTAACAAGATGGAGTATTTAATCAATCTATATGGTGACATGGATTTCCCAAAAAGATTTATCTTTAAAATTTTAAGAAATCCATTCGTGGTTTCCTTTTTAATTAAATTCATATTTAGAAATCCTGACATTATTGTTAAATTCTTAAGGATATTACCAATGTAAAACCGATTATCTTTTTTCTGTTGGATAATTACTTGAATTTAAATTAAAATTATAACAATACTTCATTTTACAAGGTGAATTTTTATTGGAATGTAGAAAGAGGGTTCTTGCAGCACTTAATCTGGAAGAACCAGATTGTGTACCCTGTCATACAATTTTGATTGATGCTAATAATAGTGATGAAATTCTTGGAAAACCCCAAATTGATGATTTTGATACACTTGAACAGGTAAAAAAAAATAATCCTGATAAATGGCCAACAGAAATGAGTAACCTAATCGAAGGTATAGAAACATCTGTCTTCTCACGGTGTGTTGAGGCTGCTGCTACTATTGGGTTGGACGTAATGCAAGTTGGAATTATTCCATATTTTGCTTTAGAAGAACAAAAAGACGAGAATCTTTTATTAGGGGATATATACGGAAGAGTTTGGAAAGTATTGAATAATAAGGGGAACTTTAATCCGTACTATTTATATGGAACCATTAATTCGAAAGAAAAATGGGAAGAGGTTAAAGAGAATTTAGAAGGTCCTGCTCTTGATAAATATAAGAAAATTGCGAAAAAATTCTACCGACGTATAAATAAAAAGCATAAAGATAAAATTTATGTAATAGTAACAAATGATTATTTAGGAGTATTTGAGGCAGCTTGTCAAGGTTTGGGATGGCCATATTATGCGAGGATGGTGAGAAAAGAACCCCGATTTATTAAAGAAGTCCATACTGTTATAGCTCAATTTACAGCAGAACTATATAAAAGCTATATGGATGCGGGAGCTGAGGTATTCGTTGAATCAGGAGATCTTGCTTATAAAACAGGCCCAATGATGAGTCCTAAAAAATTTACAGAGTTAGTTCTCCCTGGATATAAAATAATTACAGATACAGTCCACGATAAAGGTGGGAAAATTGTACTTCATAGTGA
>JAGXNR010000098.1 GCA_019894875.1 Promethearchaeota archaeon
ATTTCACAGGTGTTTATATTGAATTTCTTATCGGAAATTTCCCTAATATAACTGAAATAGATGTTTATAAAACACCTCCTATATTTGAGTTCTATGCAAATTTCACGATAAGTTTAGATTATTCTCTTGGAATGCATTCTGTTTCTGTTTATCTTCCTAATATAAAAGTGGGTGAATTGCCTTAGGGGGTTATCGCTATGGGTTCAGTTAAAAATATGATAAGAGGTTTAATTTTCACGGCTGTTTATGTGGTAGTTACCATCGTCATTCCTCTTGTAACATTTAGTTTAATGTTTAATTTAGTTGTTCAAGGTTTGCCACTAGATTTTGAACAACAAGATTTCCAAAATATTACGTTCTGGGTGGTTGCTTTTGGCTTAATAGTCAGTGGATGTGCTTTTTTCACTTTTTCGTCACCAAAAAAGTCAATTAGAAGAGCAACTTTTGCACTAATTCAAGTGCTGGTAAATTGTTTATATATTTGGAGTTATAAATTTTCAGGTGCTACTGATATATCGTTTGTTATTGTAGGTTTCGGGGATATGACATTAAATATCCAGCAAATGATCCTGGTGTATATGGGAATCTATTTCTTAACTATTATTCTTAAAGTGTATGATATTTTCGATTTTACAATAAATAGAGAGAAAATCCGAGAGGGGCGGATGAAAGCATAAAAAAGGTAGAATAAAAAAATGTTACTTGAAACAATAGAATTTTTAGATATATTAGCAAATATTATTGGCGCTATTCTTTTGTTCTTGATGCCAATCGTAGTTCCCATTGGTGAATGGATGGTTGGGTGGATCTCAGCGGGAGTGGAATTCCTAAGACATAATTTTAGCTCAGATTTTACGCTCTATATTATTATTTGTCTTATATTAGTTATTTCTGGGATTGTCATAAATGTTATTTGGCCTGGTGACAAACAAGGTTCAATCTTCCATAAAGGAGCAGAAAAAATTGACGACCTAGATTATAAAGATGATAAAGCTGAAGAAGAAGATATAGTAGCGGAAATTAAACGTTGTAAAGATTGTGGAAATCCTGTTGGTGATTCAGAAATCTGTCCATTATGTGGAGCTAGGCAAATATAACCTGAATTTTTTTTTAAATTTTACTTTTTTTCCTCAGAGTAATTTATCCTACTCAAACATAAATTTCTGACTTTTAATAATCCAGATCTTTTAAACCATTTATGATTTAGAATGATTTGCGATCATTGACTTAAAAAATTGGTAGAAAGGACATTAACTTCCATATCTCCGGCTTTTATTCTATTTCCAATAGTATTCATCTAATAAATTAACACAGAATTAAGTAGTATCCTATCATTGTTTAATTTAACAAAATATAATTATGATAAATAACTAACCTTTTAAAATACATTAATTTTGAAATAAGAATTTATAAAATATATAATGAAATTGTTGGTTCTATTATGGAGTTTACTTTAACTGAAAATCAAGAAATGTTAAGAAAAATTACACGAGAATTTGCTGAGGAATATCTTGTACCTGTAGCAAAAGAAAGTGATGAAAAACAGGAATTGGACGATACAGCATTCCAAAAAATGAAGGAGATGAACTATTTTGGCATTTGTATTCCAGAAGAATACGGAGGTGCAGGGTTACATAATGATACTATTGGACATTGTATTATAATTGAAGAAATTGGGAGGGCTGACGCAGGTTGGGGACTTACTATTGCCGTTCATAATGGACTTGCTTCTTACCCTATCTATAAATTTGGGACAGAAGAACAAAAAGATAAATTTTTGAAGGATCTTGCTAAAGGAGACAAGGTTGGGGCCTTTTGCTTAACTGAACCAAATGCTGGTTCTGATGTGGGTGGCGTACAACTAACCGCAGAAAAAGACGGTGATGATTTTATACTTAACGGTACTAAGATTTTCGCAACAAATGGGGGTATAGCCAAAACTCTTCTCGTTATAGCCAAATCGGGTGAAAAAGACAGAAAAAGCGAATTAACTGTTTTTATTGTTGATGGTGATACACCGGGTTATTCTGTCGGTACAAAGGAGGATAAATTAGGAGTTCGTGCTTCTAAAACATCAGAACTCGTATTTGAAAATGTTCGGGTACCTCAGGAAAATGCGTTAGGGGGAATTGGAAATGGATTTAGGATGACAATGAAAATCTTAGAATATGGGAGAGTTACAGTTGCAGCCTCTTCTGTAGGTTTAGGACAAGCAGCGTTGGAGGCTTCAATTAAATATGCAAATGAAAGAGTCCAGTTTGGAAAACCAATAGGAAGAAATCAAGCAATACAATGGAAACTTTCGGATATGTATTGTGCTGTGGAATCGGGAAGGTTTTTTACTTATAAAGCTGCTTCTATGCATGATAACCAAATGGATTATGGACATATTAGTTCAATGGCGAAACTAGTAGCATCTGAAGCGGCAATGAAAGCAGCTCATAGTGCAGTTCAAATACATGGTGGATATGGCTTGATGAAAGATTATCCTGTTGAAAGATATTTCAGAGATGCTAAGATGGGAGAAATTTATGAAGGGACAAGTGAAATTCAAAGAATGATAATCGCTAATCATTTATTACGAAAAGGAGTTTAATACATTATTAGCAAATATTTTCAAAGATATAACTAAACCTTATTTCTAATTTTTATTCTTAAGAAAAATATATTATTATTCATTGTAATGTTATTTCTTACAGATTTCACATCATCATGATAACATGTTGGATGAAATATTAAATGGATAATATTAAATTTAAATTCTGTAATTAATCTACATAGTAAGTAATAAGAATATATTTACACTATTTGCGATTCGTAAATCATGAGTTTCAATTCTAATCTCGAGAATTTCAAAAACAAAAAGGATCTTATTGGGGAATTATCCTATTATAAATCTATTATTCTAAAAAAAGTAAAAAGCGGAGATTACAATTCAGCTTTAGAAAAGTTAAGATCTGCAATAGTTTTAGTTCAAGAACATCAAGAATCTTTTAATCTTGAGAATGAATTGATTGATTTTTATGAGTTAAATAAGAGAGTTCAGGTAGAATTACAAAATCATAGAATGATATATGAACGTAGGTTCAACAATCTCCTAAAGGAAAAACTAAATGAATCGAATCTTGAGAATTTTTCTAAATTATTGGCCATGTTAAAGAACGATGTGGATCAAAATTTAGAAAAATACAATCTTGAAGATATTTGCATAAATATCAAGAGATATTTCAAGTATATAACAAGAGTGTATGAAATTTTGAGTTGTTATAAAGTATTAAATTACCATGATGCTTCTGAAAAGATTTTTGATTTTGTTAGAGATATCAAGAGTGAAAATTTCCCAAACTTAAAGTTTTTGATCTCATCAGTTTATCAAAATTTGCTAAATTGTAGATTATCTGAATTTTCTAAAGAATTTGAAAAAGTTCCAATTTCTACACTATCAAAGAGAATGGCAATGAATCAAGGAACTTTGGTTAATTTTATAAATCAATTAATGAAACAACCTAAAAGTCCTATAAAGGAATATTTATCTGAGACTCAAGAAGTTTATTTCAAAAAGCAACGATTTTAACTTCTCTCAGTTCTCCTCAATAAGATTCTTTTTACCTTGCCTTAAGTTTAATTAAATTTGTTTTATCATTCCTCGTCTTTTTCAGCAGGTTTCTTCGGACAAGAATTTAGATGTCTACCTAATCTTTGAAATTCTTTTCCACAGTATGGGCATTTCTGTTTTTCTGTGGCACTTTTTTCTCCATCTAATGATTGTTTAGTAGGTTTTTTCTTTTTCTTTTTCTTTTGTGGAATGATATCGTCAATGCTAACATCATCTGGAGCCATATCACATTCATTTATATGTGTGCGTAAGTCAGAGAAGATTTCTGCACAGAACGGGCATTCCATCTCACCGAAATCTTCAGTATCCAAATCTGCTTTTCCCGCCTTCCTCTTCTCAAATTTCAAAGGTGTTTCTTCATCAGGTTCATCAAATTCATCAAGTGATAAATCAATTCCTTCCTCACTTTTGATAGCGGCAAGTTCAAATTCTTCTAATTCGATTTGTCTCTCCCTTATTTTCTGTTCTGCAATTTTCTGACTTTCTTCAAACACATCTGAAAATCTACGGTTACTTTTAGCTGGATCGTATAACGTACAGACTTGGCATACATAAGCACGTGATCCTAAAATTAAATCTCTAGAAGGACAATAACATAAAGATTGTAAACTATTACTAATATCACCTTTAGGTTCAAGTACTTTACATACAATTTTTCTTGAATATTTGATTTTTTGTTTGCGTCTCGGGATATTAAATCACCAAAAAAAGTAAGTAATATAGTATATTCTAAAATATAATTTTTATGGATTTTAGTTAGATTAATATAAATCTATGAAAAAAGAAAAAATATTAAAAATTATATTGTAGATTATTAAGATCTGTTATAATCTTATCTTTTAATTCACTTTCTTCTAAGTTTGGTAATAGTTCTTCTACAATATCTCTTAGTTCTACGATTTTTTCTATTAGTAATTCTGGTTTGTTCCAAAAAGAGGTTCTCATTGGATGCATTTTTAGAATTGCTTTATTGTAATTTTCAATTGCCGCTCTAAAAAATAAACATGCATTTTCTAATATGTGCAACCTTGATTGATATATTGTCCCGATTTTATTGAAACACATTCCCGCACCCGCGTAATCTCCCTCATTTTCAAAATTTACAGCAGCTTCTTGAATTTTATTTAATCCTTCCTCCAAAACTTCGTTTTCACCTCTCTTTAGAAGCAAGTAACCTAAAATATAATTAGCAACTCCGATATAAAATAAGTTTTTTTGTTTTTTAGCTAGATTGTATAAGTTATCCGCGAATTCACCTGCGAAAATTAAATGATCATTAGCTATACATTTCTGCGAGACTGTTCTTAATAAATCCATAACCTTTTCAAAATTCTTAACTTTCTTATATTTCTCTATTCCTTGTCGAAACTTCTCTACTCCCGTAAAAGCGTCTTTATTATTGAAAGCTTGATTTCCTTCATATACTAATTGTTCGGCATCTTCTTTAATCCGTATTTCCTTTTGTTTTGTTTCAATCTTTATATCTTCCTGAAAGAATTCATTCACATTAAATATGATATCTTCATCCATTGGAATCTCTGATAAAATATTCTCGTTTGATATATTGTCTAAATTAGATTGGGTATGTGTAGATTCATCTGATTTCGCTTTTGATGCGCTGTTTTCACCATATGCTGTTTGTAAGGGTTTCCCTTCAGTGGCAAGAGCGGATAATTCTGATAAGACATTAGCAAAAAAATATTTATTTAACCCATCTATAATATAGGTCACTTGATGATAATTGTTATCATATTCTGGGTCATTGGCGTTCATATTTATATCTGTTATTCGGTATATTTCAAAACCAGTATCATATTTAGTTATCATATGCTCAGTACCCTCAACTTTCTCGAGTTTTTTCTCCCCTAGGAGTGTATGGTCAAATACCAACCCACAAAAATCAGGGTTGTTTTGTTGAAAGCCAAGTTGATTAATTAAGTCAATATAAGAAAAGAATAAATTCAGCCCGGGATGTGTATGAAACCAACCAACTATATAATATTTTTTACTCTCCTCATCTAATTTTTGTTGGATTTCATCAATAAAGATATAATGTTTTTGATCTAGCTGGACATCTGTAGCATGACCAAAGGTTAAAGCTTCTGCTCGTTCGATATATACAAGTTCATCATCAGCATACCCGATTAGAATACCATAAATTTCTTTCCAAGTTTCCGGGGGTATTGATCTGTTGGCATATCGACTTGCATATAAAATAATTGTCTTATAAGCTTCAGCCCTAATAACGATGGGCTTACCAAGTTTAACCTCTTGTTTTTCCTCTAGGTTTTTATTATCCTCTATCTCACTAAATCCGTTTTCTTCTTTTAGGTCCTCGTCTTCCTCTACTTCTTTAGAATCTTCTGACATTTTCAAATTTAATAAATTTTAATGAATTTATTTATTTTGTTTTTCTAAAAAAATAATAACTCTGTACTTAATTAAAATTATGTATATTACGGCAGAATTGAATAAATTAACTTAAAATATTTTAAAAATCACTTTGAAATGGAAGTCATAAATCTTTCTTTAATATCTTCTGGGTTTAATGGTATATTTTCTACTTGAGCATTTCCAGGTAAAACGTTTATTTTCACGAAATGACACCCAATCTCTAAGTCTGTAAGGGTGGGAATGATTCTCTCTTCATTGTTGATGACTGTAATTGAATCAAATCCCGCTCCTTTAGCTATAATCTCTAATCTGGTTTTATCACTCGTGTATGTTTTTTGATCCCCTGTTGAGCCATAAGAACCATTATCAATTACTATTAATGTTAAATTACGTGGCTGATTATTTGCAATTGTGCTTAAACTACCTAAATTCATTAGTAAAGAACCGTCTCCATCAATACACCATACTTGCTTCGAAGGTTTCGCAATTGCTATACCAAAAGCTATGGATGACGCCAATCCCATGGAACCAAGCATATAGAAATTTTCATTTCGATCTTTAATATTAAAAAGTTCTCTTGAAGGAGCACCAATATTACATACAATTATTTCTTTATCCAAAGAATCAACAATTTTTCTTATTGCATCAAATCTCTTCATTATATCCCCCATATTGTCTTTTTTAGAAGAATACATATAGAAACTCCCGAAGATGCACTAAGTTCAATCGCCGTTTCTATATTACTAATTTGATCTTTTGAATTTATAATAAATGTTTTAATTTCCAATAAATCCAATAGTTCAGGAGTAAGTTTTCCCATAGGAATTTGAGCTAGAATTTTCTCTCCTTCAGCACCCCTATGACTCATTATAAATACAATCGGTATTTTAAATAGTTGCAACAGAGATTTAATAGCATTGATTGAATTCCCTAAACCAGAATTTTGCATTAAAATTGCAGGGAATTTTCCACCTAGATATGCACCCGCAGCAATTCCTACACCTTCTTCTTCTCTGGTAATTGGTATGTGCTGGATCTCATTTTTTTCTTCAATAAGTAGCAATAAATTCTTAAGCATAATACATGGCAATGATAGAATTAAATCTATTTTAGAATTCTTAATCACTTCATATAATTTTAGGTCTATACTCATGGATTATTCCACATGGAAGTTCATTTTTTTTTTTAAGAATTATTTGAGTAATTTTATTTAGAAAACCTTAATTAAATTTATTAAATATTTAGTTCTATTCAAAAAAATCTTAGAAGGCTATTATTATGGTTATTGAATTAGTTGCATCGATTTATATAATTATTATTGGAATTGCAATGTTATGTATGTGGCTTTTTTTATTAGGAAAAAAGGAAGTCCCCGAACTTTCTACTAAACCGACACAAATATACTTTCACTTATTTGCTGAATTATTAACATCTATCTTACTTATAATTGGTGGAATTGGATTGATAATGGACCAATCATGGGGTGTGGCGTTATTCTTTATATCTATTGGTATGGCAATCTATTCCACTATAAACGCGGCAGGTTTTTATGGGCAATTAAAAGATTGGCCAATGTTTATTATTTTAATTGTATTTAGTCTCATTTCTCTAATCTTTGCAGCTTTAATTATTCTTGTCGAGTTCCAGATTTTGTAGAAAAACTTATGTTATCTTCTCTTTTTTAAAGTTTTGAATTTGTTCGACTGAATATCCTAAAGATTCTAAAATTTCTTCAGTGTTTTGCCCTGTTTTCGGTGCAAAACTTCTAATTGTTAAAGGAGTTCGCGAATACTTAATTGGGGAAGCGATATTTTGAATTTTCCCAAGTATTGGGTGGTCCATCTCAACAACCATATTTCGGATTTTAATTTGAGGATCCTGAGTTGCTTCGGCGAAAGATTTGACAGGCATAACACAGGTATCAAAATTTGAAAATTTTTCCATCCATTCTTTTTGTGTTTTTTTCAAAATTTTTTCTTGAATTTTGTGAAAAACTTCCTCTCTTTCTTTCCCTATAGTAATCTGTTTCTGTTCTAACTCACTAAGTCCTAAAGCTTTACAAAATTCCCTCCAAAATTTTGACTCTATAATACCCACTGATAAAAATTTATTATCTTTAGTTTGATAAACGGTATAGAACGGAAAATCACCATGTAAAATATTTACTATTTCGCTTGAATCTTTAGCAAAATGGTAAGCAGCGATCATTGGTATAAACGAGAAGACAGAATCAGTCATCGAAATATCTATAAATTGACCTTTTCTTTCAGCATTTCTGTCTCTTTCAATAATTGCCCCTAAGATTCCTATAGCTGAAACTAACCCACCACCTATATCAGCAACTTGAACTCCTGGATTCATGGGTGGTCTTAAATCATTTTCTTTCCCAAACTGTTTTCTTTCTCTAGTAAGATCTAAAATCCCACTTATTCCTATATAATTTAGATCATGCCCTGCCATCTGTTCATAAGGTCCATCTTGCCCATAGCCTGTTAAAGAACAGCAAATTATTGAAGGATTTATTGAAGCTAAAGTATCATAATCAATTTTTAATTTATTCATTATTTTTGGTCGAAAAGTATCGAGAACTACATCCGCTTGCTTTACTAATTCATAAAAGATTTCTCTCGCTTTCTCATTTTTCAAGTTGAGCGTTATAGACCTCTTGTTCCTCATTAAAATCGAATGAAAAGCACTTTCACTATACTTCCCTTTCTGAAAAAATGGGCCCGGATTACCATACAGATAATTAGGGTCTTCTACACGAATAACATCCGCCCCAAGATCACTTAGAATCATTGTACAATATGGTCCAGGCAGCATCCTTGAGAGATCTAATATCACTTTTCCTTTTAAAGGTAAAGACATTATAATTAAAAATTTGGAATTTATAATTAAAAGTTTTTTCTAATAAAACAAGAAAAGAGTTGAAATTAATCTGTTGAGTTTTTACGTGATTTAAATTTGTAAAAAAAATCAAATGGTGAATTTGATATTGTTTCTCCGTCAATACCTAGAACATCAAGAGTATTTTTATAATTCAAAGTTTCATTATCTTCTAATAGTGATATTCTGTTGAAACCAAGGTAGAGATGCTGTAGTTGTTCTAATATATTCAATTGTTTAATTGCTCTTATCTTGTTATTTCTGAGATCTAAAAACTTTAAATTTGTAAGGTTATCCAATCCTTTAATTTCCGTGATTTGATTATAACTTAGATCTAAAAATTCTAGGTTGTTAAGATTATCTAAATCCTTAATCTCCGTTATATCGTTACTACTAAGATCTAATCTCCTCAAATTTCTAAGATTTTTTAATCCTTTAATTTCAGAAATTCTATTATTCCGTAGATTTAGTATCTCTAAGTTTGGTAGGTGTTCTAAACAGTGTATTTCTGAGATCCTATTATCATATATCATTAATGATTTCAAATTAACAAGGTTCGCGATCCCTTGAATCTTTGTGATTACATTGTTGTTAAGGTATAAGTATTCTAATTTTCTTAAATTGTCTAAGCCTTGAATTTCTCTAATCATATTTCCTTGAAGGTGTAATGATTTTAAGTTGACTAGTTTTTCTAAGCCCATTATTTCTGTAATATCATTAAAATTTAGAATTAAATTATTTAAATTTATTAAGTTTCCTAATCCTTTAATTTCTAAAATAGTGTCAATATTTCTACTGCTTAAAT
>JAGXNR010000099.1 GCA_019894875.1 Promethearchaeota archaeon
CATCTGTTTCTCCTTTCGAGTGCTTCAGTTGAATCCTGACACCCCCAATTTCAAGCAATAATTCATCTCGGTAGGTTTCATTTGGAAAGTGAAATTCTTTTTTAAACACAGGTTTACCCACATCACCTCGAAATTGCCTTAAATTGATAAATGCATTCCAAGATTGTGTCAATTTATAACGATGGATACGATTAATTATCGCTTCATGAGCAATAATCCGAGGAGTTGGCCAATTATTATTCTTAATCTCCTCTAAATATGGTTTACATCCTATATGATCTACATGACCGTGTGTAAATATCATTGTGTTTATCTTTGAACTAGTAACTTCTCGTACAGCATTAAATTTTATATTAACATCGAAATCAGCCCCAGGATCAATAATTATCAAACCATCATCGGTTTCTCTTATTATTGAGTTTGAAAATCCTCTGTAAAACCATGTTCGTTGTGAATTAAATTCACTAATAAGTTCAAGTCCACGGGGAACTCCAAAGGGATGATAAGAAAACGTATCTTTTACGCCAGTCCAGAGGTCTTCAGCAAGGTCTAAAATTTTCCCCAATTTTTTCAACTCTTTTTTCTTTTTTTAATAATATTACTTGAAAACCTACTAAGTTTCAAGATAAGAATTATGTATAATGATAAATAATAAAATTAATATAATGATTGAATTTAAAAAAATACTATCCATATCAATATACCTCCTATTGAAGACCACTTTTAAATTTAATATTAAAAATCTAAAGAGTTTAAAGTGATTATATTGAATGTTTTAATAATTTATTTTTCTCAAACTGGTGGAACAGAAAAAATAGCTATGAAGATAGAGCAAGGTATTCTTAATACGGGTAATTCTTGTGAAATTATAAAAGTGAAAGAAGCAGGCTCTAGAGATTTAAACAATTTTGATTTAATAGGAATTGGTACACCCACTTTTTATTACAGGGAACCAATTAATGTTCGGAACTTCATTCAGGCTATGGATAATGTAGATGGAAAGTACTGCTTCCTATTTTGTACACATGGAAGTATTATAGGAAATACATTCTATTACATGAGCGAAGAATTAACGAAGAAAGGGTATTTAGTGATAGGCGCATTTGATTCATATTCTGAATCCTCTCTTCAATTTTACCCGAAAGTTATGCATACTGCTAATCATCCAGATCAAATTGAGATTGAGGGGGCAATTAAATTCGGAGAGAGTATATGTGAAATTAACTTACAAGTCCAGAGTGGAGAATCAAAACTTATTCCTAAATTTAAGTTAATTGAAGATACTTGGTGGGCTAATGATTCAAAAAATTCAACATCTAAAGTTTTAAAGAGACTTTTCCATGAATTCAAAGTCAATACTGACAAATGCACTAAATGTTTAACTTGTCAAGAAAATTGTCCGGTTGATGCTATTAATATAGAGGTAGAGCCACCTGAGATTCAAAATGAAGGTTGTATTTATTGTCTATATTGCGAAAAGTTATGTCCAGAAGGAGCAATAGAGGCTGATTGGGAATTAACAAAAAAATTGACTAGGGGAAATTTAAAGAAGTATATTGAAGCATTAAAAGATTCAGAAGTACAGGGGAAATTTCGTCCGTATGTTGATTACGAAAGCATCATCTAGTATTTATACAATTATTGTAATTTTGTCAATTGAGCACTGATTTCCCATAATCTTTTAGCGTCATCTTCGTTGTAGGATTCTTTGGAGGATTCTTGTTGTTCCTTTTTTATATAATATTTTCCGGTTATGCCTTCTACTTCTGGTGAGGAAGCTAAATATATTGATGTTACAGCACCTTTTTCAGGGCGTTGAAAAACGAGTTTTCCAAATCCTCGGCTAAATCGTGACATTTCCCGACCTAGATTAGTATTCACCATCCCAGGGTGAACAGTATTAACAGTAACTCCAGTTCCGTCTAACTTTCTACTTAATTCATAGGAAAACAACATAAATGCTAATTTAGAAACACCATATACTCTAAATAAGCGATGTTTCTTATTTTCACTCTGAAGATCATCAAAATCTATTTTTGCCATCCTATGCGCAGCAGAACTCACGTTTACAATTCTACTTGGTGTGCTCGTTTTTAAAACATCTAACAATAAATTCGTCAATAAAAATGGACCAAGGTGATTAACAGCAAAATTCATTTCAAATCCATCAACGGATAATTTTCGCTTAGAAGCCATTACTCCAGCATTGTTGATTAACACGTGCAAATTTTGATATTTCTGTTTAAACTCATCTACAAATCTACGAATTTGCTCTTGAGATGATAAGTCGCATAATAGTAAGTCTACATTTGTATTCCCAGATTCATTGATAATTTCTTTTTGGGCGATTTCTCCAGTTTCTTTATTACGACATAGCATTACTACAGTGGCATTCATTTTTGCTAAACCAAGAGCTGTAGCCTTCCCTATCCCGGAGTTAGCACCTGTTACAATACATATTTTGTCTTTCATACTCATATTATCTCTACTCATTATAACTAATATTAATTAAAATTAAAAATTGTCAATGATATAAAACTTCAATTAAATTAAATTATAAGGTAAAAGACGTGCCGAAAGCAAAATCAAATAGTATTGAAATTGAATATGAAACCTTCGGAAATCCTTCAGATAAACCATTGCTTCTAATTATGGGATTAGGGTCTCAAATGATCCAATGGGAGGAAGGATTCATAAAAGTCCTAATAGATCGAGGTTTTTTTGTAATTACGTTTGATAACAGGGATGTAGGATTATCATCTAAATGTGAAGAAGCAGGGGAACCAAAACTAATGGAAGCGTTTATGGCGGTTCAGCAAGGGAAGGATTTCGAAGTGCCCTATTTATTAGACGATATGGCAGATGATGCTGTAGGCCTTCTAGATGCAATAAATATTGAAAAAGCCCATATTTGTGGTGCTTCGATGGGAGGTATGATCGCACAAACCATTGCTATACGGCATCCATCCCGAGTGCTGAGTCTCACCTCTATAATGAGTACAACAGGAAATCCTGATCTCCCTCAAATGACTCAAGAAGCCGCACAAGTATTGTTCAATCCAGTACCTCCTGAGCGAGAAGCCTATATTGAAAACTTAGTGCAAGTAGGAAAATATATTTATGGGTCGGGATTCCCTTTTAATGAGGAAAAGCAACGTATTTTTGCGACGAGAGTATTTGATAGATGCTTTTATCCTCAGGGGGTTGAGCGTCAGACACTTGCAATAATGAAGGATGGAAATAGAAAAGACAGGCTTTCTGCTATTAAAGTTCCAACTTTAGTAATACATGGACGAGATGATCCTTTATTCCCAGTTGAAGGTGGAATGGATACTGCAGAAGCAATACAAGGATCTAAATTGATAATTATAAATGGAATGGGACACAGCTTACCCCCTGAAACTTGGATTCAGATTGCAGATGCAATTAAAGTAAATGCTGCAAACGCTTAAATTTAAAGATCCATATTTCTTATCAATTAAGAGATTTATTTGTTAGAAATCACGTCAAAAGTAAATTATATGGTAATAAAAATGCCGAGAATAAATGCTAATAATATCGAAATTGAGTATGAAACATTTGGAAATGCATCAGATAAACCATTGCTTCTAATAAGTGGTTTAGGTGCTCAGATGATTTTTTGGGATGAGGGTTTTATTCATCTTTTAGTAGAGCGTGGTTTTTATGTGATTCGCTTTGATAATAGAGATGTTGGGTTGTCGAGTAAAATTGAGGAAGCGGGAGAACCGGATATAATGCAAGCCTACATGGCGATTCAAGCAGGGCAACCGTTCGAACCCCCATACACATTAGAAGATATGGCTGATGATGCTATTGGGCTTTTGGATGCTCTAGATATTAAAAAGGCTCATATTTGTGGACTATCAATGGGGGGCATGATTGTACAAGTAATAACCTTGCGACATCCCTCTCGTGTGTTAAGCCTTATTTCTATTGCGAGTTCAACTGGGAATCCAAATCTTCCAGGAGGAGACCCAGAAGTAAGAGAAGTTATGGCTGCTCCTGCACCTCCAGATCGTGAAGGATATATTAAATATTATGTAAAACTCGGACGTTTACTTTATGGATCAGGATTTCCATACAACGAAGCAAAGTCTCGTGAACTTGCAGGAAGAGCTTATGATAGATGCTTTTATCCTCCTGGAATTGGTCGACAAACATTAGCTATAATGGTAAGTGGAAATAGAAAATCAAAATTATCTTCAATTACAGTTCCTACACTCATAATACATGGTAGTGATGACCCAGTTATCCGTGTTGAAGGTGGTAAAGATACACACGAAGCAATCCTTGGATCGGAATTGTTAATTATAGAAGGAATGGGACATAGTTTACCACTGGAAACCTGGACACAAATATCTAATGCAATTGCAGAGAACGCGGCTAAGGTTTAAATGAACAATTCATTATATTCAAAATTCTCAGCTGAAAACAATGTCAGTTTTTATAAACATTTATTAATTTTTCAAAATAAAGATATCCTATCAAAATTAGGTTAAAAAGGATTAAAAATGCCGAGAGCAAAAACAAATAATATTGAAATTGAACATGAAACCTTTGGAAATGCATCAGATAAACCCTTACTTCTAGTAAATGGTTTAGGAAGTCAAATGATAAACTGGGATGAGGAGTTTATCCAACTTTTAGTGGATCGTGGATTTTATGTGATACGTTTTGATAATAGAGACGTTGGTTTATCCACTAAATGTGAAGAAGGAGGTGAACCAAATTTAATGCAAGCAGTTATGGCTGCTCAAACTGGGCAGCCGGTTGAATCCCCTTATTCTTTAGATGATATGGCCGATGATGCTGTGGGACTTTTAGATGCTTTAAATATTGAAAAAGCTCATATTTGTGGAGTATCAATGGGAGGAATGATTGTACAAACAATTACTATTCGACATCCATCTCGTGTGTTAAGCCTTACCTCCATCATGAGTACAACAGGGAATCCGGATGTTCCACAAGGGGATCCAGAAGTTGGGCAAGCATTGGTTACTCCTGTACCTAAAGAACGTGATGCTGTTATTGAAAATGGGGTTAAAATGAGACGTATGATTCATGGTTCAGGATTCCCCTTTGATGAAACAAAGGCACGTGAACTTGCTGGTATGAATTTTGATAGATGCTTCTATCCATCTGGTTTTGGTAGGCAGTTGTTAGCAATTATGACACATGGGAATAGAAAACCAAAACTAGGCTCTGTAAAGGTTCCAACACTAGTAATCCATGGCAGTGACGACCCTCTTGTTTCTGTTGAAGGTGGTAAAGATACTCACGATGCAATACCCGGTTCTGAATTAATAATTATAGAGGGAATGGGACATAGTTTACCTCCTGAAACGTGGACACAGATAACTGACGCTATTAAAGCAAATGCGGCAAAAGCTTAAACTTAAAAATCTTTTTTTTTTCTTTTAATATACCCTACATTCTCAAGTATTTAGGTGTAAATAGCAAATGGATATTAAAACTTGTAGGTACCTTGATGGAAGTGGTAATGAATATATTCTTAATTGTGAACGTAAAATCACATTTGAATACAACCCAGTAAAACCGTTATATAGTTCAAGCGGGATCTACGATGGGGGAGATTACGTCAAAAAAGAAATATCAGAACAACAATACATCAAAATTCTTTCGACCTTGAAGAAAGCTGTAGATAATAGGAAAATTCTTATTAATGATCGAGTAAAGGGATCTGGGATGATTGTTCTTCAAGAAAAGAATAAGCAAGAAGTATATATTTTAGAACAAGGTTCAAAAGAAATTAAGAGTATTGAAAAGATATTACATGATATAATTCAAAATTAAGCTATTATTTCAGATCGTAATTCGACTAATTTATCTGGATAATTGGTATAAATGCCATCAACCTTATATCCTTTATAATCTAAATTCAAGAATTTTCGCATAAAATGTTTGAAAAGAACACCCCAGAGATAAAATTTGAAGCCTGCTTTTTTAACTTGATGAAAAACTTCCAGATTAAAACAATGGTGATTTAAATTTATAACCTGAACCTTTAATTTTTTCATAAGCGCTAAATGTTGATAGCTATTATCAGAAATTTGTTTATCAGAATATAATGAGCAAATTAAGGTGATATCCCTACTTCTTCTTCTTAAGGGTTTAAATAGAGAGTCTGCTGATTTCGTATGACCAACTGGTTTGGTAATTTCTACTTTATCGAGTAAATTGTATTCTTCTGCTAGTTCGATAATTTTCAATCCCGTCTCTACTTTAAAAATATCGAAATTATACCGAATCTTATCATCAAATGTCTTAAACATCTCATGTAAAGTTGGAATTGACTCACCATTCTCTAATTGTACTTGTTTAATACTCTCAAGGTTAAGATTTTGAATAAGGTTCTTTCTGTTCTCTATTACTATAAAGGGTAAAAATTGAAGTACAATCTCGCCATCTTTCGTTAATTGAGCTTCAGTTTTAATACCATCCACACCTATTTTAACTGCTTTCTTAAATGATGACATGGTATTTTCAATATCTCTAAATCCCGCTCCTCTGTGACCCCATATTATAGTACTCCCCATACTTAAACATCTCTTAAACTGATTAAGTATTATGCTAATAATTATGTAATTAAATAATTCCTTTATAGTTCAAAAAGTAGTACGAAATTATTAAACTCCTTATTCAAGGATTTCTTTAAGTTGTTTTTCTAGTTGTCTAAAGTCTTTTATAGTACCTAAATCTTTATCCATACAATCTGAAATGACATCGCAAGCTTTTTATACCTTGAAAAAATTCCATTATATTTATAAGTATATTTGGCTATTTACCTCAGTTAACAAAAAAGTAAGTTAAAAAAGAATAATTTTTTAGTGTTTTAATTTGAATAATTAAAATTGAGACCATTGGTTCATACTATACCACATCTCTCTTTCTTTACTTAGTGGATCATCCCATATCTCTACTTCTTTGTCAAATATTATTGTTTTACGGCTCTCTATCTCATAGGAAGGCCATTCCAGAGCATCATTAGAATTTGGGTCCCCATTTCTGGCAAAATTAACCCAATAATTCATCATTTTCTTTGATAAAGTTTCGGTTTCGGTTGTTTTCTTAGGAAAAGTCCATAAATCATCTTCCCAAAATGCTCCAAATACAAATGCAATTTCCATTGCGTGCATTGCACCATATCGTCCTCCTTCAAAGGGTGTTTTCCATTTAAACAAATACATGTATGTATTTTTTTGATGTTTACTCTGAGCTTCAGCAAATTTGATTGAGGGTGTTCGAAAAATCAAGTCTGACATATAAGCGTCATGAATATCGTGGATGTTCATCTCCAGACCGCTTTCTTTCCTTGACATCTTATACACATCAATTAGACCATCTAATTTCACTTCCTCCTCACCGATCAGTCCCATCGAATTTAATATTCTTTTTTTAATTCTCGAGTCTTCATATTCTTCGAATTTAGGCTCAAACACGCGCCAAAATCGCCATTCTTCAAGGTTAGTACCGACAATCAACTCAATATCTTTCGCATATCCCTCTTGAATAGCTTTAATGGGATGCTGAGGAAGAGTATCATTATCAATAAAGGGTCTAAATTCTAAAGCTTTTCTATCTAAGAGTGCTTTTTCCTGTGCTTTCATAAATGCCTTGATAATATCTTCAACAGGAAGTTTTCGATATCCACTTAAATCATCATTACTTAAATTTAATTCTTTTAAAATCATTTCAGCTGTAAATTTTCTCCCCGAAACTTCAAAACCTTTAGCCTGTACAGCACTACTTTGTGAAATTGCTCTACTAAATAGACCCTTAGCTTTGGGCATTGCCATTAAAGTACAAACGGAGGTAGCTCCTGCACTCTCCCCAAATATAGTAACATTAGAGGGATCACCACCAAAAGATTCAATATTGTCGCGGACCCATTCAAGAGCAAGAATTTGATCCAGTTGACCTATATTTGTTGGTGCTCCGGGAATGTATAAATATCCTAAAGGACCTAGACGATAATTTATTGATACCAATACAATATCCCCTATACGAGAGATGCTCCTTCCATTAAGCAACCTGCCCGATCCATATATATGAGAACCTCCATGAATCCAAAATAATACAGGTCGCTTCATAGTATCACAACCGGGGGTCCAAATATTAAGATTAAGGCATTCTTCTTCACTTTGAGGAGGTGGGGGAAAGAAATCAGTAACAGGGAGTGGTTGCGGGGCAACTGATCTATATTCAGATGCATCCAACATCCCATTCCAAGGCTCTTTTGGTTTAGGTGTGTTTAATCGTAATTCACCAATAGGAGGTTCCGCATAAGGAATCCCTTTAAATATTTTGACATCATCACCTTCGTATCCTCTAATCTTGCCATTATTTATTTCAACAATTACGTCCATTCACGATCGTCTCTTTTTGAGCATAATATTTTTATGAAGTTTATTAATATGTGGACTAAAATTATTACTATTTTATATTCTTTCTTTCCTTGTAATTATTTGAAACCCGATAATGATTATGGGTAATAATCATAAAAAATAAAGGTGAAATTATGTCTAAAGAAAAAATTAGTTGGAATACAAAAGGTAATTGGTATGAGGCATGTGCCTCAGAAGGTCATTGCTCATTTTATTTTGGAAGGGACAGAGAAGAGTCATGTAAATCATTCCAATTATTCCAATTTGAAGAAGGGAAATTAGGGGACGTGGATGTCAGTGGAGTTTTAGCAATAAATGTAGTTGATCTATATTCCAATAAAGTTGCTGAATTAATGGTAAAAGGTGGAGAAGGAGGGGTATATATTAGCGATAAAACTACGGAAGAACAAAGGAAATATTTGGAGCCCTATTTTGTTAATAATATCCCTGGTAGTGGTCTTCTCAGAAAAGTGTTGGGAGTAAAATATGTTAATATCGAGTTAAATCAAGAGGGAAATACTTTCCATGTTACAATGCCTCACGGAGAAATGAAATTATCGTATACACCAGGACTCGACGGTAAAAATCCTCAAAGGCTCGAAAATTCTCCATTTGGAGTCTTTTTTTCAGATATAAAAATATGCAATACCCATTTCTGGAAGTATAAAGATTTTGGAAGGGATTGGGAATTTAAGGATAGAAGTGGGGTCATTGCAAGCTTCGATGGTAAAGGAAAATCTAATAATTTCTAATAATTTATGATTTTTTTTTTAGCTTTTTAAGATTTATATAGATTTATTCTATTACTAATTCTAAGTCATCAGATGCTGTAAACGTATTTTTAAACGTTTTTCTAGCTATTTCTTCAGCTTCTTTCCGTTCTTGTACAGTTAAATAGGTGCTGGCATCAAAATGAGTGAGGATTAATTTTTTTGCATTTGATTTCAAAGCAACATCGGCGGCATCTTCAGGTTTAAGATGTGGCCACCCCCATTCTTCCTGACCTGGTTTATAAGAGCATTCTGTTATTAATAAATCTGCATCCTTGGCAAGTTCGTACATGTTATCGCAAACACCTGTATCTGTACAATAAGTAATTACTTTATTCTCGATTTCTATTCGGTAACCTAAGCAAGGATCAGCATGAACTAAAAGTTTACATGTGATAGGGAATCCAATATTATGATTTCCTTCTTTCAGTTCATTAATCTGAAAATTCAAAGGTAAATCAGCAATAGGAGATGAATAGGGATGCTTAATGATACGATTTATTCC
>JAGXNR010000009.1 GCA_019894875.1 Promethearchaeota archaeon
CTTTAGAGGATAGGGCTTTATTAAAATAATATTTTTCTTTGAAAAAGTCATAAGGATCTAGTTTAATATCTAATATTTTTGCTAGTTCTTTTGTACCATCGGAAGGAACCAATGGCGTCGCTAATACTACAAAGTTTGCGCGAAAATCTTTAAATTCACTTGTTTTTAGATCCTCGTAGTGAATAATTAAATCTTTTGTTTCAGAATCTTCTTCGATTTTACTAATTTTTGTCTGAAAATATTTTACACCATATTCCTCCTGAGCTCTTTGAGTATATTCATAAAAATTTTTGCCGTAAGCTCTAATATCATGCCTGAATACAAAACATTGGGCATTATCTGAATGTTCTTTAGTTATAATTGCTTCCTTAGCTGTATACATACAACAAACACTTGAACAATAAGGTACACCTTCATGTAAATCTCTTGAACCAGCACATTGAATAAAAGCGATGTTTTTAGGTTCCTTTTGATCACTAAGTCTTAAGACATGCCCATCAAAAGGCCCTGATGCGCTTAAAATTCTCTCATATTCTAATGCGTTTACCACATTTTCATAGTGATAACCCCATCGATTTGATAATTTGCCTCCATACATATTAAAACCTGTAGCAACGACGATGGCCCCCACATTCAATTTAGTTTCTTGGATCTTTTGTTCATAATTTATAGCTCCTACGTTACATACTTTTTCACATACTCCACAAACACCCTTTGATAGCTTTAAACATAACTCAGGATCTATTAAGTATACTGGAGGCACTGCTTGAGGAAATGGAATATATACAGATTTTCTTTTACCCAGATTCATATCAAAAACATTTGGAGTTTCTATCTTTGGACATTTCGCAGAACAATCCCCACATCCTTTACATTTAGTTTCATCAACATAGCGAGGTTTCTTTATAACTGTAACTTGAAAGTTACCAGGATTTCCAGAAACTTCTTTAATTTCGTGATATGTTAATAAATCAATATTAGGATTTCTATACACTTCTACCATCTTTGGAGCAAGAATGCAAAGACTGCAATCATTTGTTGGAAAAGTTTTGTCCAGTTGAGCCATACGCCCCCCTATAGAAGGAGATTTTTCTACTAAATAAACTTTAAAACCTAACTCTGTTAAATCCAAGGAAGTTTGCATTCCAGCAATTCCACCTCCAATAACTAACACAGATCCCTCCATTACATTTTTGTCTTTCGTAATTATTTCGTCCATATTTAATGGATCACTTAGGGAATCTGAAAGTTCTAAAAGGTGTTCTTTTTTTAACGTTTTAATAATATTCACCAATTAAAATTGATAATTACTTGATTACACTTTTTTTTCGTTGAATAATGAATATCAATTTTAATTATATAAATATTTTGATGTTTAATTATCAAAAATCGACATGAAATCATGAATGAATGATCATTTTTGAACGTAAAACGGATTGTAGTTGCTTTTATTGAATAGATTCTTTTCAATTTATTATTAATTCCCCAAATTATGCATATAAATGATAAAAGATTCCATTTTAATGATCTATAATGAGCATGAGGGATAATTTTTTTAGTGTAATCAGTCAGATCATACCCAGTAATTAGTCCGTTTGTAACATTATTATTATTGTCAATAATAATTCAAAGAAAAGAGATCCAGATTATGCAAAATAAATATTTTCTTTCTCATAATCTGGCATTATTACAGTATATGGCTATCTTTTTTTTACATTATTTCCATAAAAGATAATGCATTCAGTAGAAAGTATCTATATCGAACAAAATATCTTACTAGACTTCTGAAATAAAACAAAATAATTTAAAATATTATCGATTTTTAACATAAAATACCAACTTTTGGACATTTTTGAAAATTAATATCTATGTTAAGGAAGAGAAAAAATTGGATTATTGAGAATTTATCTAGTTAATATTACAATGCTCATAACTCGAGAATTGATTTTTTATCTCTTTCTTAAGGGACCTAATTCTTTAATATCATTAGTAAATTCTGTAATAACTTCAGCAAATCGTTTACCTTCAGACGCACTGACCCATTCTAACCGTACTCGTTTTGGATCAATTCCTAATTGCTTGATTAAAATAGTATGTAATCTCTCAAACCGTTCCTTGGTATATTCATTTCCAGAAATGTAATGACAATCACCTATATGACAACCGGTAATAATAACACCATCGGCACCATTTTTTAAAGCTTTTAGTATAAAAGAAGGATCAACTCTTCCAGAGCACATTACTCTGATAACTCTAATATTTGGAGGGTACTGAAATCGTGAAACTCCCGCTAAATCTGCTCCCGCATAACTGCACCAATTACAACAAAAAGCAAGAATGGTCGGTTCAAAGTTTTCCTTGATTTCCTTATTTTTTGATTTTGACATGATATCTTCACCTTTAATAATTAGTTTTTTACCTCCTCTTCTTCTAAAAGGTATGTATCTATCATAGCCGAAATTTGATCGTAATCATAATGTTTAACCATTATCGCTCCAACTTTACATGTTCCCGCGCACGTTCCACATCCTTTACAAAGAGCAGAATTGATATTTGATTTGCTAACAACAATACTTATATCCTCAAAGTCTTTTGTTTCTTCTATTAGCTCAATAGCATTATAAGGGCATACTTGTTGACATTCACCGCACCCGATACATTTATCTGGATTAACTTCGGCAACTAATCCAGAAGTTGTAATTTCTTTCGCACTTAAAAACCTACTTGCTCTCCCTGCGGCTCCATTTGCTTGTGATATGGAATCTTGGATATTTTTAGGCCATTGAGCACATCCACATAAAAAAACTCCATCAGTAGCAAAATCTAAAGGCCTTAATTTAACATGAGCCTCTAAGAAGAAACCTGTTCTATCTAATGGAACCTTGAGCATCATAGCCAACTCTTTTAAATTATCTGCTGGTACCATAGGGGTCGCCAAAACAATCATGTCTGTATCATAGACGATATCATCTTTTAAGTTAGTATCAAAAACACTAATTCCATAGTTTCCTTGGGTTTTCTTGGAAACTTCAGGTAGATTATCTAAATCATATCGTAAAAACATTGCATCTTTCCGTCTATTTCGATAATATTCCTCGAATTCCTTTTTAGCCATCTGAAGATCTCTGTAAAGCACAACGATCTCTAATTCTGGTCTTATTTCTTTAAGAATATTGATATTTTTAATACTTGTTGCGCAACACACATTTGAACAGTAGGTTATTCCCTCTTTTTGTCTTGCATTGGTACATAATATAAAAGTGACTCTGTTAATGTTATCTAACCAAGTACTGTCAGTTTTTTGGAGTTTTTGTTCTAGTTCTAACTGAGTTATAACGTCGTTATTCTCTTTGTTATATTGGAATAATCCCTCGGGTTTATGTTCTTGAGCACCAGTAGCCACAATAATAGTACCTATTTTCAATTCTACAGGATCTTTTCCAGTATTATTAATAACGACTTCATAATTACCAACATATCCTTTAATAGAATTAATCTTGGTTTCAAGTAAAACTTCAATGTTTTTGTTATCCTTTACCTTTTGAGTTATTTCTTTTAAGAAAATAGAAGCTTCTTCTTGAATTGGATACAAAATGTTTAAGTTATTGAGATTTCCTCCTAATTTGTCTTCTTTTTCAACCAGGTAAGTTTGAAATCCTTGATCTGCTAAACTTAAGGCAGCAGTCATTCCTGAGACGCCACCACCGATAATTAAGCCTGTTGGGGTAACTTGTAATTTCTCTTCTGATTGAGGTTTAATTAATCGAGCTTTCGCAACAGCCATTCTTAAAAGATCTTTTGATTTCTTAGTTGCAGCTTCCAGTTCAGTCATGTGAACCCATGAGCACTGATCTCTGATGTTCACCATTTCAAATAGGTATTTATTCATCCCTGCTTCTTGGCAAGTCTCTTGAAATAAAGATTCATGAGTTCGAGGAGTACACGAGGCTACAATAAACCGATTTAAATTATGCTCCAAAATCAATTCTTTGATTCTCACTTGAGAATCAGAACTGCAAGAATAGAGATTATCTTCACAAATCACTACATTGGGTAGAGTTTTAATGTAGTCTCTTACATTGGGAACATCGACATATTTACCTATGTTAATTCCACAATGACAAACCATAACTCCTATTCTTGGTTCATCAGTAACTTTTACTTCTCGTTCAGCTATATCAAAAACTTTCTCTTTCACAGCAGTGAATTTTGCAGTGTTTAGTAAAGTGGCAACTTGAGAGGCAACACCACTTGCATCTGCAACGGTTTCTGGTATGTCCATTGGTCCTTGGGCAAATCCACATAAGAAGATCCCCTCCTTTGAGGATTGAGCCTTATCAAAATACGATTTTTCTTTATAAAAGTTATAATGGTCTAGTTCGACATCTAATAAAGAAGCTAATTTTTCTGTTCCGCTTGAAGGGACTAAAGGTGTAGCTAAGACAACTAAATTCGCTCTGAAATCTTTAAATTCTCCTGTTTTTAGATCTTCATAATGAATTATAAGATCGTTAGTTTCAGGATCTTCTTTGATTGTACTAATCTTAGTCTGAAAGTATTTTACACCATATTCTTCTTGAGCTCTCTGTGTGAACTCATAAAAGTTTTTTCCATAGGCTCTAATATCATGTCGAAATACATAACATTCAGAATGATCGGAATGTTCCTTTGTGATGATTGCTTCTTTTGCGGTATACATGCAGCATACTGAGGAACAATATGGCACATTTTCATGGAGATCTCTTGATCCTGCACATTGAACAAATGCTATTATCTCTGGTTCTTCTTGATCACTTGGACGTAATACATGTCCTCCGAAGGGTCCACTTGCACATAATATTCTTTCATATTCAAGGGCATTCACAACATTTTCAAAACCATAACCCCATCTAGAAGATAATTCTTCTGCAAACATATCAAATCCAGTAGCAACAACAATCGCTCCAACGTTTACTTCAATATCTATTGGTTTTTGTTCATAATCTATCGCTTTTACTGTGCAAACTTTCTCACAGACTCCACAAACTCCTTTGGTTAGTTTCAAACATAATTCAGGATCTATCAAATAAATTGGGGGTACCGCTTGAGGAAAAGGAATATATACCGATTTTCGTTTTCCAAGATTCATATCAAAGTAATTAGGGACTTCGATTTTAGGACACTTCGTAGCACAATCACCACATCCTTTACATTTACTTTCATCAATATACCGTGGCTTTTTAGTGACTGTGACTTTGAAATCTCCTGGTACTCCTTCTACTTTTTTGATTTCATGATAAGTCATTAATTCGATATTGGGATTTCTATGAACTTCAACCATCTTTGGAGCTAAAATACAAAGAGAGCAATCGTTTGTAGGGAAAGTCTTATCTAACTGTGCCATTCTCCCACCAATTGAGGGTGTTTTCTCCACTAAATAAACTTTAAGTCCTAACTCTGTCAAATCTAAAGATGTTTGAATTCCCGCAATACCTCCTCCAATTACTAACACTGAACCTTGCATTATCTTTCTATCTCCCCTTTTTCATTTGAATCTACAATACTGATTAAATCAACTAAAAATTCCGAAAAATCTACAATTTCTATTGAGGAAATATCCTCATAATCATCTTGCAAACAAGTTAGATGCATTTTACACTTTGGGCATGAAGTTACCATTATTTCCCCTACATCTTTCGCTTCTAAGAGTCTTTTATACCGTAATGCTTTCGAGCGTTCATTACAGTTCATCCAAGAACTCACACCACAACATAAAGCATTTTCTTTATTATGAACCATTTCATTGAATGTATATCCTAATTCTTTCAAATGAGAAAAAATTTCACGCACATTCCCAATTATTGTACTTTCTTTAGGCAAGAATCTACTTAATCGACACGGATCGTGGTAAGTAAATGGAATTGATTTTTCTCCTTTACTCGGATTTTTAAATTCAATCTTATTCATTTTCCAATTTTCATAAATATATTCAATTAAGTGTTTCACTACAAATTTTGAATTGAAATCTTCAAACAAATCTGGATAATCTACTTTAAATGTTCTATAGCATTCCGCACAAGCTGTAATTATTGTTTTAGCTCCCGTTTCTTCTAGCCTCTTTATATTTTTCTTGGCTAAATTGATAAATGCATTCAATTTTCCTTGTCCCCAATATAAGTCATGACCACAACAAATTTCATCCTTGAGGACAACTATAGGTTCATTTTCAACTTGACAGAGAATTTTTAAAGTACTTGTTGCTATAGACTCTGAATTTTTAAACTCAAAGTTAAAAAAGGGTAAACATCCTACATAATACAAAATATTTCCTTGTTCTGAAATTTCGCACCCTTTGGGCACCCATTCAAGAGATCTATCTGGTTTTGTATTTTCATCACTCATTATTTCTGAAATAGTTGTGTAGACGCCTTTATGAGCTATATACTCATCAGGATTTTGATTATTATTTGTACGCATTTTGTACTTTGCCATTCTTACTATATCTGCAAAATTAATAGCCTCGGGACAATTTTGAAGACAGGCATTACATGTCAGGCAATCCCATAAGGTCCCACTTTCAATAATTTTATCCTCAAAACCCTCTAGTATCATTTGAATGATACGACTAGGCTCAAAACTTTGAACCTTACTAAGCTGACATACTCCCGAGCAACGAACGCATTGATAACATCGAGATAATAATTTTCTTATATCCGGTTCATAGATTTTTTTAAGATAGGAATCAATATCATTATTAGATTCTTCTGAATCTTCTACTTTCTTGATTTCAGTAATCACATTCACTTTTTTTTATTAATTTAAGACTTAATAATTTGAACCTATATTGGGGAAAAAAAAAAAGGAAACCATTTATTTTTTCTGATTAGCAAATATAGCCTAAATGTAAAAAAAAATAAATAAAAATAAAATAATAATTTAAGGATTTAAAGGTCCTAAATCTTTGATTTGGTTACTAAAATCGGTAATTATTTCGGAAAATCGCTTACCTTCAGAGGCACTTACCCACTCTAACCGAAATCTTTTATCAAGACCCATTATTTTAAGAATTTTTTGAAAACGTTGAAATCTATCTTTTGTAAATTCATTTCCTTTCAGATAATGACAATCACCAATATGACATCCTGTCACAATGACTCCATCAATCCCATCTTTAAAAGCTTCTAAAACAAATGCAGGATCAACCCGCCCAGAACACATTACTCTCACAATTCTTATTGTAGGGGGATATTGAAAACGTGATACTCCGGCTAGATCTGCTCCCGCATAACTACACCAATTACAGCAAAAACACAAAATATTGGGATTAAATTCTGTGGATTTTTTCTTCTTTTTTGCCTGACTTGTCATAAGGATTTTTTTTTCTGATTGTTATTAATTTAATTTTCTAGTAAAAGTGCTGAAATCATAGCACTAATTTGCTCAAAACCAAAGTGCTTTATAACTATTGTTGAATTAGGGCAATTTGCTCCACAAGTACCACAACCTTTACAAAGTGCAGAATTTATATGAGATTTTTTTATGGTGATTGTGATGTCTTCAAACTCTACTTCTTTTTCTATTAATTCAATGGCATTAAACTGGCACACCTCAACACAACTCCCACAACCAATGCAATTCTCTTCTACTACGGTCGCCACAAGCCCCGATGTTATAATCTGTTCACTACTTAAAATTTTAACTGCTTGTGCAGCAGCTCCATTAGCTTGAGCTATTGACTCACTTATGTTTTTAGGTGAATGGGCACAACCGCATAAAAAAATCCCATCAGTTGCAAAATCGATTGGTCTTAACTTGACATGAGCTTCTAGGAAGAATTTATCTTCGTTAAGAGGCACTTTTAACATCTTGGCTAATTCTTCATTTTCTTCAGAAGGGGCTACAAGTCCATTACTTAATACAATTAGATCGGGTATTATGCCCAATTTTCCTAAATCTGGGTTATCAATTGAAATCTCCAGCTTTTTATTTTTAATTTCCAATTTAGGTGGAATTTCTTCATCGAATCTAATAAATATTACTTTCTTTTCTCTTGCTAAATTATAGTATTTCTCTTTAAAACCATATGTTCTGATATCCCGATAAAGCATCACCACTTCTAGATTTGGATTTATTTTTTTTGCTTTTAAAGCATTTTTAATAGCTTCGGAACAGCAGATTCGACTACAGTAGGGATGTTCTTCATTTCGAGAACCAACACATTGGATCATTACTATTGAATTTAAATTCTTTACTTTATCTGTTGTAAAAAGGATCTTCTCAAATTCAGATTGAGATATAATGCGATCATCTTGACCAAATTTGTATTCTTGCGGTTGATATTCTTTAGCCCCCGTAGCCACAATTATTATTCCATGTTCAAGATCAATACTCTCGTTATTTTTTCCATAAATAATATTAGTGGAAAAATTACCTATATATCCTAATATTGTGGTAACTTGAGCATTTGTATAAACTTGTATTAATGGATTGTTTTCAACTTTTATAATTAAATTTTGAAGAAATTCTTGAACATTATTATTTTCAAGAGTATAATAAATATTTTTAGCAAATCCACCTAGAATATCTTCCTTTTCAACGAGAAATACCTTATAGCCTTGAGACGCAAGGTTCAGAGCAGCAGTCATTCCAGATACACCACCACCAATAATTAAACCTTTATGAATCACATCAATTTCATGTTCTTGTAAGGGAATTAGTTGCCTAGCTTTTGCCACGGACATTCTCAATAAATCTTTTGCTTTAGCAGTAGCGTTTTCAGCTTCATGCATATGAACCCAAGAGCATTGATCGCGGATATTTACCATTTCAAAGAGATATTTATTTAATCCTGCCTCCTTTATCGTTGCTTGGAATAATGGTTCATGAGTTCTTGGAGTACATGAAGCGACAATTACCCTGTTTAGCAGATTTTCCCCAATTTTTTCTTTAATATTAGTTTGAGTATCAGCGGAGCATGTATATAAGTTATGTTCTGCATAAGCTACGTCAGGTAAAGCCTTAACATAATTTACAACTTCAGGAACATTTACAACCCCACCGATATTTATTCCACAATGGCAAATGAATACTCCTATTCGAGGTGGTAGATCACTCACATCTATTTCTTCAGGAAGTTCTTTTTTAGATATTAATTCATTTCTCGCTTCTGATAACAGAACATTCACACATCCAGCAGCAGCACTTGCCTCAATTACGGTTTCTGGAATATCTTTAGGTGAAGCAAATGCCCCACAAACATATATGCCAGGTCTCGATGTCTCGACAGGAGTAAAAGTATTGGTTTTACAAAAGCCATATTCGTTTAACTCAATATTTAATTTCTGGGCTAACTCTTTTGCTTCTCTGCTAGGTTGCATTCCAACTGAAAGTACCACGAGATTAAAAACTTCTTTAACTATTTTTCCTTCCCTGGTTTCATAATAGACTTCTAAGTTTTTTGAATCTGGTACTTCCTTAATAGTCGATATTCTGCGTCTAATATACCTTATTCCATATTCTTCTCTTGCTCGCTCAATATATTTGTCAAAATCTTTCCCATAAGCTCGAATATCCATTGTAAAAATGGTGGGTTCTACAAGATTCATATGTTCCTTAGCAATTACTGCTTCTTTTGTAGTATACATGCAACACA
This sequence comes from Promethearchaeota archaeon, assembly GCA_019894875.1. The sequence goes on from JAGXNR010000009.1 coordinate 9,632, forward strand.
CTGAAGAACAATATTCAACACCATGTTTTTTATCCCTTGAACCAATACATTGTAAAAATGCGATTTTTTTCGGGATAATCCCATCAGAAGGACGAAGTATTAAACCAGAATGTGGTCCGCTGGCACTTAATATCCGTTCAAATTCATTGCTCGTAATCACATTTAAATGTTTTCCATAACCAAGATTTTTCAATGAGGTGGGATCGTATTCATCAAATCCAATTGCTACTACAACAGCTCCTATATGAAACCTGGATTTTTTGTCTCGTAGTTCATAATCGATTGCTTCAGCTTTACAAATACCTTGACAAATCCCACATCCTATACATTTCTCCTTATTGATTGAAAAAACCAAGGGAACTGCTTGAGGGAATTTTACAGATATTGCTGCTATATTCGATAATCCTTTATTAAAGTTGTCTATTGCTTCTATTGGACATTTTTGAGCACAAACACCACAACCGGTACATTTCTCTTGATCTAAATAAAGTGTTTTTTGGGTTAAATCAACTTGAAAATTGCCTGGTTCTCCTTCTATTTTTTCTATGGTTGAATTAATCAAAATATCGATGTTTTCATGACGGCCAGTGAGTACCAATTTTGGGGCTAGGATACATATGGCACAGTCATTAGTTGGAAAAGTTTTATCTAATTGAGACATAACTCCTCCTATACTAGTCGTAGATTCAGCTAAATACACTTTATATCCAGAATCTGCTAGATCTATAGAGCATTGAATACCCGCAATTCCTCCACCAATTACTAAAACAGCCCCTATTTTCTCCATTATTTTCCCTCCTTAATTGAGATGAAAGTGGGTATTTCTTCATAAATCTTGTCAAGATCTACTAAACCTCTTTGTCTTAAGGTAACTATGTGTTTCAACACTTTATTTGGCTCAATTTGAATTTCTTTAGAGATTTCTGGTATTGATTTACCTTGATCTTTTATTTTTTGCAAGATCTTATGACGAATATACTCATTATGAATAGTCTCATCAAGAATTTTTTCAAATTCTTCTTTCGAAATGAGTTCATTATATACATTACCTTCAGTAATAATTTCTCTTTCTCTGCCAACTAATGTTCTCAGTCTAGAGTCTGTTAACACAGATTTAATGGCATTAAAATCATCTGATAATTCTTTTTTAAATTCTTTATCCTTTATTGGAGAGGGACCTAATTTAAGGATATGATCATTAAAATCATTAACGATTTGGGCAAATCGATTACCTTCTGAGGCAGAAACCCAATCCAGACGTAAACGTTCAGAGAATCCAACTAATTTTAATAATTTGTTTAACATATTCATTTTTATTTCTGCTTCATAATTACCGCTCATATAATGGCAATCTCCTGGATGGCATCCTAATACAAGGACACCATCAATATTTTTTGAGAAGGCTTCAGCTACAAAAATAGGATCGACTCTTCCACTGCACATAACTCTAATAATTCTAATATTGGGAGAATATTGAATTCTACTTACCCCCGCGAGATCAGCCCCGGCATAAGAACACCAATTACATAAAAATCCTAAAATTTTTGGTTTAAAATCCAATTGATTATTCTCCCCCATAGGCTATAATTTCTGATAAAATTTGCTCATTTGTGAAATGGAACACTTTTATTGCATTTTCCGGGCAACTGGCTCCACATACGCCACATCCTTTACAGAGCAATTTATTTATAACTACTTTATCCTCTTCATTTTTATAAATAGCATTATATGGGCAAAGTCTTATACATACTTTACACCCTACACATAATTCATCTTTCACTTCTGCTACTAAACCCGAGGCAATAATATCTTCTGAACTTAAATATCTGCTTGCTCTTCCTGCTGCTCCATTCCCTTGGGTAATTGATTCCTGAATATGCTTTGGCCAATGGGTGCAACCACACAAGAAAATACCGTCCGTAGCAAAATCTACTGGTCTCAATTTAGCATGAGCCTCTAAGAAAAACCCGCTTTTATCCAGGGGGACTTTAAGTATTTGAGCTAATTCTTGTGAATTTTCAGCGGGAATCATAGGAGGTGATAAGACGATGAAATCTGTTTCAAAGGTAATATTATCCTGTAAATTAATATCAAAAACCTTTATTTCATAGTTCTCAGGCTTTTTGCCTATTTTTGTAATTTCTGGTAACCCTTCTATATCATATCGCAGAAGAATCGCATCTTTTCTTCTATCAAAAAAATATTCTTCAAATTCTTTCTTAGCCATTTGAAAATCTCGATAAAGAATAATAATTTCCAGATCTGGTTTTAATTCTTTTAAGATATTCATGTTTTTTATAGAGACTGCACAGCATATATTTGAACAATATGTAATTCCCTCTTTTTCTCTAGCATTAACGCAGAGGATAGTAGTAACTCGCTTGACTTCATCAAGCCAAGACCTATCTTTATCCTTTAATTTCTTTTCTAATTCTAATTGAGTAATAATATTTTGGTTGTTATCCGTATAGTGAAAAACATTATTAGGTTCTAATTCTCGGCCTCCTGTTGCGACGATTATGATACCCACATTTAGATTATTACCTTCATTTTTAGAATTAATTATAGATACATCGAAATTACCAATATATCCTTTAACTTCCTTTACCCTAGACTCTAAACAAATTTCAATATTTTTATTTTTCTTAATGTTAACTACTATCTCTTGTAGGAACGTTGCAGCATCTTCTTGAGTGGGATAGAGTAAATACAAATCATTCAAAAGGCCTCCAAGCTTCTTCTCTTTTTCTACAAGATAGACAGGAAATCCTTGTTCTGCTATATTTAATGCAGCAGTCATTCCAGATATACCGCCACCAATGATCAATGCTTTTTGTGTAACTGAAAGTTTTGGTTCGTTTTGTGGACTCAATAATCTTGATTTAGCAACTGTCATTTCAATTAGATCTCTTGCTTTTTCGGTCGCAAGCTCAATATCGGTCATATGAACCCAAGAACATTGATCCCTAATATTGGCCATTTCAAAGAGGTATTTATTTAATCCTGCTTCCTGACAAGTTTCTTGAAATAAAGATTCATGTGTTCTTGGCGTGCAAGAAGCTACAATAAATCTATTTAAATTATATTCATTTATTACTTCTTTAATTTTTATTTGAGAATCACTTGAACAGGAATACAAGTTATCTTCGCAAAAAACCACATTAGGTAATTCCTTTGTATAATCGATAATCTTTGGGATATTAATATATTTCCCAATATTAATCCCACAATGACAGATAAGCACGCCAATTCTTGGTTCATCGGTCACATTAAATTCCTTTTCCGGAATATCATATACTTTTTCTTTTATTTGTGTGTATTTTGCGGGACTTAGTAATGCTGCAACCTGAGAAGCCACACCACTGGAATCAGCTACAGTTTCCGGGATGTCCATTGGACCTTGACAAAATCCTGATAAAAAAATCCCCTTTTTCGAAGATTTTGATTTAAAAAAGTGAGAACTCTCTTTAAAGAAATTATATTCATCTAAATCAATGTCTAGAATCCGTGCTAATTCCTTAGTCCCTTTAGAAGGTACTAACGGAGTTGCTAATACTACTAAATTTGCTTGAAAATTTTTAGGCATCCCAGTCTTTAAATCTTCATATTGAATGAATAAATCATTGGTTTCTTGATCTTCTATAATTTTACTAATCTTAGAATGAAAATAGTTTACTCCATAATCTTCTTGAGCTTTTTGAGTGAATTCATAGAAATTCTTTCCATAAGCTCTAATGTCGTGTCTGAATACAAAACATTTCGAATTTTCTGAGTGTTCCTTTGTAATTATTGCTTCCTTTGCTATATACATGCAACAAACACTAGAACAGTAAGGAACTCTCTCGTGCAAATCTCTTGATCCCGCACATTGAATAAAGGCTATCTTTTCAGGTTCCTGTTTATCACTCGGACGCAAAACATGCCCTTCAAAGGGTCCAGATGCGCATAATATCCTTTCATATTCAAGTGCAGTTAATACATTTTCAAAATTAAGTCCCCATCTTGATGATAAACTTTCTTTTGACATATCAAATCCAGTGGCAACTACGATTGCTCCTACTTTTAATTTTATTTCTTGTGGTTTTTGTTCAAAATCTATTGCTTCTGCTTCACACAGTCTCTCACAGACGCCACAGACGTCCTTTGTGAGTTTTAGGCATATTTCTGAGTCAATTACATAAACAGGAGGAACAGCTTGTGGAAATGGAATATAAATTGACTTTCTTTTTCCAAGATTCATGTCGAAAATGTTTCCGACTTCGATCTTTGGGCATTTCGTGGCACAATCCCCACATCCTTTACATTTAGTTTCATCAACATAACGAGGTTTCTTAAGAACAGTAACATCAAAATTTCCCAGTTTTCCAGATACATTTTGAACTTCATGATATGTTAGGAGTTCAATGTTAGGATTCCTGAGTACTTCTACCATTTTAGGTGCTAAAATACATAAACTACAGTCTAGGGTCGGGAAAGTTTTATCTAGTTGAGCCATCCTCCCTCCAATTGAAGGGGATTTTTCTACAAGGTACACTTTAAAACCCATTTCGGTGAGATCTAGAGAGGTTTGAATCCCTGCAATTCCCCCTCCAATAACCAATACTGATCCTTCCATTATTATTTACCCTCTGAATTTTGATCAGGTTCTATTATATCTATCAAATCTACTAAAAATTCTGAGAAATCCAAAATTTCAACGGAAGAGAAATCATCATAATCTTTTTTAAGGCAAGATAAGTGGATTTGACATTTTGGACAGGAAGTAATCAATTTGTTTCCAACTGCTTTAGCTTCTGAAAGACGCTTATATCGTAAAGCCTTGGAGCGTTCATTACAATTCATCCAGGAACTTACACCACAACAATAAGACCTCTCTTGATTATGTTCCATTTCTTTAAAATCATAACCTATTTTCTTTAAATGCTCAAAGATTTCGCGAACATTTTTAATAATGGTATTATCTTTTGGTAAAAATCTGCTCAACCTACAAGGATCGTGAAATGTGAAGGGGATAATTTCATCAGAACTATTGGGATTTTTAAACTGTATTTTACCTTGCTCCCATTTCTCAAAAACATACTCAATTATATGCATAACTTTAAATTTATCATTAAAATCTTCAAATAACTTCGGATAATCGATTTTAAAGGTTCTATAACATTCCGCGCATGCCGTTATTATTGTGGAGATCCCTGCTTCTTCAAATTTTTTTTTATTTTTCTTCGCTAATTCTATAAAAACATCTAATTTTCCTTGACCCCAATATAAATCATGACCACAACAGATTTCTTCTTTAAGAACCACTAATGGTTCCTTTTCTATTTGACAAAGTATTTTAAGAGTACTTGATGCTATAGAGTCTAAATCTTGAAAATCATAACTAAAAAACGGTAAACACCCCACATAATATAATATTTTACCTTTAACTGATGTTTTGCAACCTTTAGGAATCCAATCTAATGGTCGATTAATTTTAATATTGTCTTTGCTCATGATTTCTGCCATGAGAGGATATATGCCTTTATGAGCAACACTACGATCTAAATTTTGAATATCTTTCATAAGCATTTTATATCTCGCAATCCTTACAATATCGGCAAAATTTATATCTTTAGGGCACATTTGAAGGCAGCTATTACACATTAAACAGTCCCATAATACCCCACTATTAATTATCTCCTCTTCAAAACCTTCTAATATCATCTGAATAACCCTACTTGGGGAAAATTTCTGTACCTTACTAATTTGACATACCCCTGAACACCGGGCGCATTGATAACATTTTTTTAATAATTTACTTAAATTAGGTTCGAAAACTTTTAGTAAATATGAGTTAATTTCATCATTTACCTTTTGGATTTCTCTTTCATTTTTGGTTTCTGTAATATAATTCACTCCATCATTATAAATCAATCATAAAATTTTCTTTACGTTTTGTTTTTGAATGAGAAAATTCGGAGATTTGATCTTTCATCTTTTTAATATTTATAGGGTCTAAATCAGCGCATTTAATTATATTCTTATCCTTTACTTTGGAAAAGAGGTCTATTCCCTTTTTTGTTCGAGGGATTACAGTAGTGAATTTTTCATTAGAGCCTAATCCTCCAAAAGAGATATCAGCATAAATGTTAGTAAAATCGCTACACGCATTGCACGCAGGACGCATGTAACCTTTAAGTCTATCAAATGGAATTTTTACTGTTCTCTCCCCGGATCCTTCGTTTTTCAATTTAAGAATCAAATTTTCCTTTATGTTTATTTTAACGATATTTTCAAACTTTACATTAAATTCAGTTTCGAATTTTTCTACTTGAGATTTATCAAAAAGAAAATTCTCATAACAAAATAATCCTAAACAGATTTCAATGTTTTGTGACGGTGTTACCCCTAAATCTTGCATGCACCTTATAGTATAAATTTGACAAGGTGTCCCGACTATTGCTAGTTTTTTAAATTTATAGAAATTTAGTTTAGGAATTGAATGTGTATATGTACAAAATTTCTGAATTTCATCCAATTGTGAAGATATTTCCAGAGTTGCCCCAGAACTCTTAATTAATCCAACTTTATCGTCCACAAATGCTGCATCTCTTGAAAAAGGGGCTTTAGTTTTGGCAACAATTGCTCCATCAATTATTTTTTCTTCTAATAAATAACTAATAATTGAGTTTACCACACCACCATCGGTTCCATGTTTCAAAAAATTTTCATCTGTAGATTGACAAGAAAATATTTCTTGAAAAGAACCTAATGGTTCAGTATGAAAATCGGAAAATCTATATGTTTTGTTTAATTCTTCGTCCAAAATATGGGTTTGAGGGCATATATAATAACAAATTCCACATTCAAGACAACTTTCTTTATTAATATATATTGGAGGTGAGTATGGTTTACCTTCTTCAAAACCAATTATGTTATAATCGGCAGAACTACAAAAACTTACACAACCTCCACATTCTTGACATAATCCTTTATCATGTACTTCATTAATTAAATCTTGAAATGTTTTTGAACTCATGATAATATATTTTTTCTCTATTATTCCTTTACCAAAGTTATTGGTTTACAATTCTTTCTTTTAATACCTGCAATTCGTTCAACTAAGGGTTGCCCTGGCTTAATTTCTTTTAGGTTTTTTGATTCAATTAACCCGGCTTTGATTACTGCTTTATAAATTTTTTCTCCTTCCTTTGAACGAGTAATTACTGTTGACCATCCACCTTGAGAACCAATTGATCCTACAGATATATCTGCATAGTCAGATGTCAAGTCTTCACAGAAATGGCAATTATTACGAGCATAAGATTGAACTTCTTTTAATGGTACGTTAAGTTCTTCCCCAGATTTTAGGTTTATTATAAAATTCCCTTTGTCTATATTCATTTTTGTTAATTCTGTGATATCTTTTTCGAACTTGTCTATAGTTAATTTTTTGATATCCTCATAAGAAAAAGATTCCATACAGAATAATCCTATTTTATACTCAATGTTCTTAAAGAAAGGAAGCCCACTTGGGAACATTCTCCCTTTCTCGATTGCTTTCATCATACAAGGTACACCAACTACTGCTATTTTTTCATATGATTTAGCTTTATCAACAATTGTTAAAGAAGGTGAGTTTGCGTATTTAGTACCCCCGGTTTTATATAAATCTTCTACATTTTCAACAATAACTGGTTCAGGTCTCCATAAATCACTTGAATGTTGCACAGCCACCACGGCATCAACTAGGTTATTTTTTAATAGATATTCTAGTATTGAGGTTACAATTCCCCCATCTTGCCTAACATTCTTGATTTCATCTTTAGTAGTTGTACCTGAATAAGTGTTTATAAAACCACCAATTTTATCTGAGAATTTTATTGATTGATCTAATTTCTTAATGCTTTTTGTAGCCTGATTAATTGAAAATGAACGAGGACATACTGTAAAACATAAACCACACTTCATACAAATATCCTTATCAATGTCAAGAGTATCTGCAGTCACTTTGATCGCATTTACAGGACAAATTGAAGAACACCAGCCACATTGGCAACATACTCCAGCATCAAATACAATTGAAACTGGTTCAAAATAATGTTCTATAAAATCTTCAGGAAGATCTTTTACTTGAAATCTATAGAAAAACTCTTCCTCCTCAACTTCTTTTTCTTCCCCTTTTATTTTTTTTATAACTTTCTTAACTTTAACCTCAATATCTTCTTCAACATAACCTTGTTCCTTTAAATAAATTATATCTCTAATTACATTCTTAGGGGGAAAATTCTTTATAATTTTTACAATTTCTTCCAAAAATAAGGATTCTTTACCTTTTAATTCTTCTAATACCAACCTTCGCTCAGTTTCAGCATCAATCATAGCATCCAAAATCTCATAGAATTCTTCTTCTGAATATTTATCAATCTGTAAGATTTCATCTTTTGCTTCAAAAAATGCCCTGACTTGAAAGTTTTCAATGGCACCATAGGTAGCCTTTAACAAATCTCTTGGCTTAACGTCACTAAAGAAATTATCTTTACTCATTTGAACCAAATTTCAAACCTTTATTCTTTAATAATAACTATATTTAATTTGAATTTTTAAAAATACCCCCACCGCGCAAGGTTAGTCATCTTGTAACTAACATTTTTTACAAGAGTCATTCAATAGGGGTTGCAATTACTTTATTTTCTTCTTTTGATTCTTGAATTTCTTCTAAATTAATCGGATTTGGACCTAATTTCACGACTTTCTCGTAGATATCTTCAACACTTTTTACAAACTTTTCTGATTCTGCTCCACTTAACCAGTACATGTTCACTCTTTGATTTCCAAAACCTCTAGAGGCTAAAATTCTGTTTGCTAGTTTTATGTGCTTTTCAGCTGTAAAATTTCCGTTTTTGAATTGACATTCATTAGGTCTTCAACCAACAATCATCACACCGTCAGCTCCAGATTTTATGCTATAGAGTATGTGCTTTAAATCAATTCTTCCCGTACAGCGCACTTTAAGAATTTTAATAGAAGATGTATATTTCAACCGAGAAACACCAGCTAAATCCGCCGCGCTATACCCTCATTTTAAACATGCAAACGCAACAATTTTATATTTATAGTCTTTCATTGTTTAATCTCCTCCCAAAATACCATCAAGTTCCGCGAATAATTGTGCATCTCGATAATATCTTATGTCTATTGCCTGAGTAGGACAACACGTGGCACAAATACCACACCCATCGCAGTTTATCTCATCAATAAAAGCACCAATATCGTCCTGAATTTTTATTGCATTTTTGGGACACTCTTTTTCACATCTTCTACATGAAATACAAAATTTGCTGTCAACTTCCGCTGTAATTAGTTCTATGTCGATTTCTCCGGGTGATGTTATCTCTGCTACTTTACTTGCTGCCGCTCTAGCTTGAGAGACTGAATAAGATATATTTTTTGGACCTTGAGCAAATCCTGCGATAAAAATGCCTTTTGTCTTTGTTTCCTGTGGCATTAAACCGAAATGTGATTCTGTAAGAAAACCATATGTATTAGTATCAAGATTTAATAATTTGACAATCTGTTGAGTGCCTTTTGAAGGGATTGCTGCTGAAGATAACACAACTATATCAGCATCGATTTTTACAATCTGGTCAGTTAATGATGAGTATACACGGACTTTTACGTTTTTTGTTTCGGGATCTTCGGTGATTTCACCAACTTTACCCCGAATCATTCGAATGCCATTATCTTTAGCTCGATCGTAGTATTCTTCAAATCCTTTTTCAGGGGTTCTTATGTCGATATAACATATTGTAATGTTCGCATCGGGGAATTCTTCTAAAAGTAATCTTCCATTCTTAAGAGCTAACATGCAACAAACGCCACTACAATAAGTTCTTTCAGTTTCTCTGCTTCCTACGCATTGAATGAAAACTATTTCTTTTGGTTTTTTCATATCGGAAAGTCTTCTCATGTGCCCTTCTAATGGTCCATTAGGGGCAAGCATTCGTTCAAGTTGGACTTGAGTTACTACATTTTCAAACTCTCCATACCCATATTCACCGAAAGGCTCATGTATGTCCCAACCAGTTGCTATAATGATAGAACCAACCTTAATAGTAGTTTCTGTTGGCACTTGGCTGAAATCAATGGCATCCAATTCACAAGCATCAACACATGAGAAACATTCAACACAAGCATTCCTATCTATATCATAAAGAAAAGGTACTGCTTGACCAAATGGTATATCAATCGCTTTTCTACTACCCAGATGTTCATCAAAGAAATTACTTACATACACGGGACAGACCTCACTACAAGCTCCACATCCATTACATTCTTCTGTAGTATATCGTGGCTTCTTTTCTATTGTTACATTATAATTACCAACATATCCTTCAACTTTTTTGACTTCATGATATGTTAATAATTCGATGTTCTCATTTCTATTTACTTCTAACATTTTTGGGCCGCAAATTCATATAGCACAGTCATCAGTAGGAAAAGTTCGGTCTAATTGAGCCATCCTACCCCCAATAGTAGTTTTTTGTTCAACAAGATAGACTTTGATACCTTGATTAGCAAGATCCAGAGCTGAATTCATACCCGCGATACCACCCCCAACTACCATAGTTGCTTTTTCAACAGGAACCGTTTTAATAGGAACAGGTTCTAATAATCTAGCTCTTTTTAAACCACTTTTTATTAATATTTTTGCTTTTTCTGTGGCTTCATCCTTATTGTCAGTACACCATGAGCAATGCTCACGAACATTTACCATTTGAAAGTAATAAGGATTTAAATCTGTTTTAGCAAGGGTTCCCCTGTAAATGACTTCATGGGTTCGAGGGGTTCAAGCCGATGCTACAATTCTATTTAGGTTCTTTTCTTTGATATCCTCTATTATCTCATTTTGAGCGTTATCAGTTCATAGAAAAGCGTTTTTCTTTGCAATTATAACATCATCAAAGTTTTTGGTTGCAAACTCTACGAGCTCATCACAGTCAACTTTGGAGCGAATATTAACGCCTCAGTTACCAAAAGCAAGGAACTCCCGCTTTTATTGGCATGCATAATATCCAATCCGCATCTGTTCAGTATCTATATTTTCTTTTATGTCGTTGGATCCAATCCGATGTTCTGGATCATTACTCATTTCTTTTTACACATCCACCTCGTGTTATTTATACAAGACTGTATAATTGTAAATTAATTACTGATTTTAGTAATTATTTTCTTAGGTTTTATTCTTTTTTAAACTTTTTTAATCTTTCTGTTTATGAAGATAATCAGTTTTTGGAATAGTAATAATTATATTATATCATTTCTACTCTGACTGATACTTTTTGAAAATAATATGCTGGAAAGTAAATGGATATTATTGGTTACGTGATCATTTTCATACATTTTTAGCCAGATTAAAAATTTTAATTATTGAAAATCCGAAGAAAATTAGACTTTGATCAGATAATTCTCTGAGATATAAACAGGGATTACCTAGAGTGTTTATAATAAATGTTTAAATATTATTTCACCAATATTTCTACTATTAACATTAATATAAAAAAAATTATATTTGAAGATATGAGAATATGACGGATATCTTTATAATTCGTGGTGGTTTCTTCGGATGGGAATTCACTCTTAAACTCGTTTACGTAATACTGGGACTTATCCTCTGTATATATGATTGGAAGAAGAACAAAAGAAAAGATTATTTCTTAATATTTATATTTGGGACCATTTTGTATATAGGATCTGAAATAATGCTATATTTTTTTGGAGGACGGGTTATGCAGGAGAAATTATTATTTGGAACAGATATTTCTTCCATGCCATGGTTATGGATACCCCTATTGTCTTTAGGGGATGTTGTAATGTTAGCGGTTATTGCATTATTTTTTGCCGACAGGATTCGAGAAACAGAAACACGCAAAAAATGGGGAATTCTTTTCATAGTATGGTTAGTAGGTAGAGATTTATTACCTTATATAATCCTCTTTAGCTTGGGTTCCACCTTTGACACAATTGCTATTGGAGACCCTCTCATTTATTCTAGAAGAAATATGACAGAAACGGGTACATTAATATCTTTATCACTCTTTGTTGCTATAGGAGTTATCTGGCTTATAAGAACAAATAAGAAATCAAGAAAACGAGGATTATTTATGGTTGGAGTAATGCTTATTCTAATGACGGTGTGGTCATTTGGAGAATGGTTCTCAGGTCAACGATGGATCGAGGTTGGTTCGGAGGGTTCTTGGACTCACGCACCACCATTCATAGAATTTGGGATGTTCCTATATGATATTGTAATAGAGATGGGGCTTTTTACACTGTGTTTTCTAGCCATTCCTGCTATTTTTAAGTTGATTAAATCCGAAGATTAAGAATTAAAATATAATTCTTTTTTTTAATTTTAGTAATTATTACTTAATTTTGGAGAATCAATACTGTTGATGTGTTCTTTATAATAAAGAGATTTATTCAAAAGATACTTCTTTGCAAAAGGTCTAAACATCATTGTCCAAAATCGTGTAAATGCCATCTTTTTTCTTACATCATAGAAGTAATCATCGATAGTGTGTCTTTGGTAATGAAGAAGGGATTGACTTTTGTCAGTAGTCATAAATCCACAATGGAAACCTTTTGTACTGAATGCTTCCTTAGGTAAGAAGTTATTCCCAATACCAAAAATTTCTAACATTTCATTCAGATATTCCCTGTAAGTAATTCGACATCGTTCCCCTCCAGCGATGTGTATAGTTTCCCCCCAAATCTCTTCGCACTCTATTGCATTGGCTAAAGCTAAACCCACATCTTTAGTATCGCATATTTCAATGCAAGTATCTAAAGGCATTTCAAACATTAGCGGATCCATTTGAAGTTTATTGAGAGAAACGATATAAGTTAAGCGACAAATAACCCATTCTAACCCAGAATTCCTAATAATTTCTTCACATTTTACTTTTTGTTTAGCATATTCATCATCGTCATTAGGATTAAGTGGGTCATCTGTTCTTATTAAAGGATTTCTTAATCGATCTCCATAAATAGCTACTGAAGAAGTAAAAATAAGTTTTGGTTTTTGTGGTTGATTTTTAATGGCTTTGACAATATTTAAGGTTCCTCCAACATTAACGGAATGAGCTAATTTAGGATATCTATCAGCAAGAGGAGGGATAATTGCAGCTACATGGATAATAACATCACATCCAGAGACTGCTTTTTCTACATCCTTAGGGTTAGTCAAATTCCCCCATATTATTTCTACTTGGTGTTTGAATTTGGTTGCAATTCGTCGATTTTTTTTATTTTTAATATCAAAAACTCTTATGTCATAATTTCGTTTAATTAATTCTTCTAATGTACTTAATCCTACATTTCCAAATGGTCCTGTTAGTAAGACTTTCAACTGTGAACTTTTCATATTCTTTAACCTCAAACCCCAATTACTTATTATATTCGGACATTGTATCCAAATCTTACATAATAAATATATAAAAAAACTTGTATTTAAACTTATGGTTTAATCTGATATATCTAAATTCGCAATAATCAGATTTAAGTCATAAAGACTTCTAATCCCATTTTAGAAAAAAGATTGATAAATTTTGATAAATTTTGACCTAATAAACAACCAAAAACAAATTATAAAGTCATTTCTCCATAATGAAATATATAGGAGTATCAACTTTTTAATATCATAAGACTAATTAATAAATTTTAAAAAAAGACAAATTAAGAATAGGAGTTATGGCGAGAGGAAGCGTAGCAATTTTAGATGATGATGCAGAATCTGATGTAGCAGCTTTCATGTTAGAAGCATGTGGAATAGATACTATTGACTTTTACGGCAATGAAAGAGTTCTCACAAGAAAAAACTTCGAGAAAAACTACAACGTTCTCGAGAAAATGGTGCAAGTGCGGCAAATAGAAGATCCCCAATTTATCTACGGCATAAACGAATCAAGCAGGGCTCCTTATTTTGTAATCGGCTACTTCGCACTCCTAACTGGAGCAAGGATATCAGAAAGATTGCGGAGAGGCATCCTGGAAGCAGCGAAGTGGGAATGTGAAGATGGATACTGGGAGGATGATGGTTTCGCCCTCAAAAGACGGATATATCTCGATGACTTCCGAGAAAAAATCAGTCTCCATAAAGCAGGACAAAAATTACATACCGCACTCTTTAAGTATTCAGAGAGAGATTTCATGGAGTCAAAAGTGGTGGTTGGTATTAATCAATTTCGCGATTACTGCGATTATGGAAAAATTCAAGGAGTAAAACACGTAAACTTGGATGGATGGGGCTTACAAGCAATTCCTTCTGAAGTCTTTGAACTGAATAATTTAAAATCCCTTAGTCTGGAATTTAATGAGTTGAAAGAGCTGCCCAAAGAAATTTTAAATCTAACTGCATTAAAGCATCTATATATAGATTATAACCTACTTGAAACGCTTCCAGAGTCCATTGGAATGTTATCATCATTAAGATCTTTATCCATAATACATAATAACGTCTCGTATCTCCCCGAATCGCTAAGAAACTTGAAAAATTTAAAATATATTTATGTCAGGGGTACCAAAATTTCACGAGCTCCTGCCTTTTTAAAAACTGCTGAGTATGATGAATTAACTAAGACAATTTACTTGCACAATGAAAAAAAAAAATTAAAATAGTTTTAAAATAGTTCCTCGTCACCGAGAAAACTATATTTATAAATATTGAATAACTAACTTATGGAAAATACCTATAATGCATTTATGAAAAGAGTTTCAGCTTGAAGTTATCTTATTATTTTTTTATTTCCAAGAAGAAGATTAATTTTTTGAAAACGGTTATTTAATTTATGCGAAAAATATATATAAATATATATTATTCTTACATTACAAAATAAAACAGAATTCTTACAAATTAGAAACTTATATTATCACAACTTTTAAATATATAGTTTTATATATAGATCGAAGATTGTTAATTAATCTTAAAGGGGTGAGAAAGCACAAAAAAATGAACGCTAAAACAATCCACAAGGTCAAAGTGATGTATAAGGTTCTGATGGGAACCATTGGAATCTCAGGTTTAGCTGCGTTAGCTGTAGTTTTATTGTTGCTTTTTGGTTTATTTATTTAGTAATTTCTTTTTACTTTAAATTAATGGATCAATTAGAATATCTAACAAAGTAGCTGTAGAATTACGAGTTCTAATTAATTTTTAAATTCTTCATTCTTTGTTCAATTTCATCGATAACATTTTGTAGTTTATCGATTATTTTCGAGAGTACTAGTTTCCGAGTTGAAAGTATCCCCAATTTTTCATCATCAGTCTTATCAATTAAGCTTGTATCTTCGATTAATTCAGGACCGAATAAACTCTCAAAGTCATTGGGAATATTTGAATCAGTTATCCCAATTGTTGACATAATCATAGAAAGAAGAGATTTGCGCATATTTTGTTGCCTTTCGATAAGTTTTTTCAAGGTCCTTTTACCTTTCAGTGTAATTTCGTATACTTTACGTTCTCTTCTTCCATCCATTTCAGAGATAAATTTGATTAAACCTTTTTCTGTTAATGACGATAAATGTGGGTATAAAGAGGAAGCACTTGGATTCCATACTCCATAAGTATCATTTTTGATAATTTGCATTAAGTTATAGCCATGCGAAGCTCCCTTTTCCAACGCTAGAAGAATTAATGTGCTGATATGCCCTTTCTTCATAGATTGCTCAATTGCATCAGCAATTTCATCAATTTTTTTTGTTTCATCAGATTTATTTTTACTCATGTATGAAAACCTTGGTTAAAATCAAAAAATATCAGATTTAGATATGTCAAATAAAGTAATAATCTAATGAAATAGGTTTTACTGCTTAAAAAATATTATTAATTAGGTTTTCTCTGCTTACGTTTCCTTGACGTTGACCATCCTCCAGATAATCCTGAGAAATCTAAATCGGAATCACCAAAGGCAATGCCGATTGCGACAAGAATAAGTACAACAACAACAGCCACAATCGCTATAATTAAAGATAACAATAATATTCCCTCAATTTTAAAAAAAATATAAATCCAAGGATCTTTTTCATTTTTTTGAACAGATTTTGCACCATAAAACATTTCTGTTAATGATATTGTCAGGATGTATGCTAAGGAGACAGGGATCGTCAATAAGAAATTCTGTATTTGAAAAATGAGAATAAAAACGATTTCCAATATTATTATCCCAATTACAAAAAGAATAATATGAGTCCATAAATACCCTTTCGCAAAAAATCTTTCCCTCAAAACAAATCCTATGAAACATGTAATTAGAGTAGCTCCGAGTGAAAGAGTTACAAACATATGGACTTGAGGTATAAAAACTGTATAATATATAATGGGAAGACTTAGAATTCCTGCTAAAAAACTAAATATAAAGAAAATTACGAGGGTTAATGGTATTTTTCCCCCTTTAGATGCAAAAAATAATACTATGATTAAAATCACTTCTATTATATATACAGCGAAAATAAATTCAATTCTTATATAAAGGAAACTAAAGACTATTTCACTCATTAACCAAATTATAGACCCTATTAATATAACAGGTAAAATTTTATAAAGAAAAATATTTCGTTGCTCAGAAGTAAGAAGATATTTCGTTTTTTTTAGAAACTGGAGAATCTACCCCTTTTACTTCAATTTTATCGACAGTATCTTTAACTAATGGAGTACCACAATTAGCACAAACCTTTTTCCCTTTTTCTAATGGCTTTCCACAATTCGTACAGAATTTAGACATAATAGGCTGTATTATATTAGATAATAATTAATAATTCAAGTAAGGCTAAAAAATATATAGGTCCATAAAGATGAACCTTTTTTATCTTGGAATTAAATCTGGTTTAAATAACACTATAAGTGAAAGAGGAATCACCCAAATTAATATCGAAAAAAGTAGGAACCATTCCAGCAATGGTGTACTATCAATTAGATTTAGTATTGCCACGATTAATGGCCCACAGATTCCATAAATTCCTAAAATTTTAGGAATTTTAGTGTCATACAACACAATTAACCACCCCATAAAGAAAGCAGCAAAGGTAAAACCCCCAAAAGCTAGATATGACATAATTCCATGTGGTCCTTGTCCTAAAACAGATAAACTATCGAAATCGCGATCAGCAGAAAAGATTCCTACACCGATATAACCCAGATTTCCGATGATACTAAATAAGAACGCAAAACTACTTAATCGAAAACGCAATCGAGAAAAATGTTGTACTTTTATTTCAGTTCTTTTAGGCAAAGGAGCAAGTATTTTTTCCATATAAAAGGTGAGTGGAATCGTCATAGATCCTGCGATAATACAGGCGATATCATATAAATAAGGTGCTGGAGTGTGATTAAGAGAACCAAGATCAGAAATCCAATTATCCCAAATGGTATATCCATCAGGGTCAAGTAATGCTGCAACAATAACTCCTATAACAAGTAATAAAATATATCCGATCATAACTATAGACGCTGAAAATTTCATAACTTTATAATTTGTTACAAAATCATAAAATCTTGCTCGAGCTTTATTAATTGAATTACGAATTGACATAATGAATTTCATAATTTATTTATTTTAAATATAATGTAAAAATTTGATTTCACTGAAGGACTGAAAAAAGAGATTAAAGTCACCTAAGTCAAAGTGGAACAATTAACAGAAAGAGTAAAAAAAAAAATTAATATCAATTATTACGTATTTTCAGTGTCTAATCTTTTTATATGTTATCGCTATTGAAACAATTATAGAAAATCCTATAATTAACCAAAACCCGAGATATCCCGGAATTTCTGGTCCACTGCTCTGTGGACATGAGCCAACACCACAAATTATACATCCAGTTATGCTTCCACCTTCGTTGCATGTCGCATATACCTCAAAAATATCTCCAGTACTATAAGCAAGGGGATAATCATAATCTGCACCCGACGTACTTGTCTGATTAGTGTAGGTTGTATTTAAAACAATACTTCCATTAAAGCTAACTTGCACTAGATCAATATAATGAATATTGGGGTCTTCAACTTCATGACCGATTAGCACATTAAAATTACCTGCATTAAAACCTAAATTTATCATATTAGGTGAATGTGCTTTTGTCTTTATAGTAAAAATTGAAGAAGTCATGAGCACCATCAGAGAGATTAAAACCATATAGTAAATGCTTTTTTTTTTCATTTTTTTTCGCTTTTTAATTTAAAATTACTTATTTGAAAATATTGTAAGGATATTATTTAATATTTTACATTAAAGTAGAATCATAACCATTATTATACTAATCTGTATAGATTTCTCATATTATTCTCCTTGGGTGCAAGACGTGAAATTTTAATAGATTTCTTATAAAGAAAAGAAATTTATTTCTAATTTAGATAATATTTTTATAATTAATGATCTACATTGATAATAATTAAGGAAAAAAGTATTAGATTTGAAAATTAGAGAAACGGTTTTTTAGTTTTGAAAACGAATATTCATCCGAAGGAAATTTATCAAAGAGTGGAAGAATTTGGATTGAGCAATTCCGCTAGTATGCTGACGGAGATCATAGAAGTAGAAAAAGATTCTAATAGAAGGCAGGAAGCGATAAAATATTTGTCATTGATTAGCAATAATTCTATGCAAGTGAAAGAGAGAAGTCATAATATATTTGAAAACTTATTAATTTCTGGTGAAAAGGTTGGTATTAAATGTGAGGCTGCTAAAGCTTTAGGAAATAGCAAGAATGAAAAAGGATTAAAACCATTAAAATGGGTTTTAAAACAGAAACCACTCAATTCTCAAGTTGAACTATCAGTCTTAAAGGCTATTAAAAAAATTAGATTTGAAGAACCTGAAATTAAGCTTTTTATTAAGAAATTAGACGAAGAAAATAACTCTATTAGAGATTTCGTTAGGATTCAATTATTAAGCTTGGATCCGGGACAATTAATAAACACGGCATTAATTTCATTAGAGAATAAGAAATTCTCAAATGACCACAAGATTGAGCTTATTAAGTTAATCGGATATGAATTATCGAGTATCAACAGTTCTTTTGAGGGTGTAAGTTATATAGAAAGCAAATATCCTGAAATCATGGAGGATTTAATTCAGTATAAAAAGGTTCTTCTTGAAGAAATTACGCAAATTTTGAAAAGAGAAGATTCCAATTTAATGGAATCTGTTTTGTCTATTTTACACGTTATTGGGCATGAAATTGAAAAAGACTTAATTAAATTATTGTTAATTGAAGATTTTATTGTTAAAAAAAACGCTATTGTTCTATGTGGGAAGTTAAAACTTACTGAATCAGTAGACTTTTTGATAACGAATTTAGATAATATTTATAACGAGGTTAGTATCGCTTCAATTGAAGCTTTAGGTGAAATTGGGGACATTTCAGCAGTTCCTGAGCTCTTAGATATTTTAGATATTGAAGATATTAGCTTTGAGTATACAGATTTGGATATGAAACTCTATATTTTGGATGCGATAAAAAAGATTTATTCAAACAATCAAAATGTTTCATACGATCATCTATATTCTCACATGGAAAAAGATAACATTACAATACAAGAAAGTGTTGCATTCCTATTAGGGGAAATTGGCAAAGAAGAATTTGTAAAACCTCTTGTTAGTTTATTAAATGTAAGAAATCTTGATGTTCAAAAGAATACAATTATTGCTTTAGGTAAAATAGGAAAATTAGAGTCTTTAGAGTATTTAATAAGGATCATAAAAAACGATAATTCTTATTGGCTTATTAAGAAAGTAGCAGTAGACGCGATTTATAATATAATTCAAAATAACTGGTACAGAGTAAAGGATGATCAGAATGGAATAAAAAGATCAATAAATAAAGAATTAGCAGTAATGATTGAACATTTAGGAAACAATTCAGAAGAAAATTTCAAGGTTAAACTAAGTTTAATCAATTTATTAGAAACATATAGTGACGAACATGCTTTAAGCGCTTTACTCAAAAGAATCAATGATTTCCATAGAGTTGTTAGAATTCGTGCTTCTAATGCTATAAAAAAAATCGAAGAAAGGCTTGAATTATCCCATCAACACTAAATTATTTTTTCCTCTTTTTTGACATAATTTGCTAAAAAAATGTTATTGGTTTCTTAATTATAATAATGTTTTTTTAAAAAAATCCATTTTATATTATGAAACTATAGTCTAATAATGAAATTACAGTAGAGATATTACTAGTACATAATATGACAGAAAATAATATAGAAAAAACGGAATCTCAATATGATTATTCCTTTGAGTATATTCAGAAGAAGCTTGAAGGTAAGAAAGATAGCTTCGGAATGCTAATGAAGGAGATCGTGCGCACGGGAATCTGCACAGAATGTGCAACGTGTGCAGCTGTTTGTCCCGTTCTAGAATGGGATCACGTATCTGGGCAACCAAAACTAACAGGTAAATGCACTGGGTGTGGAATATGTTATAATCAATGTCCAAGAACTATTACCGATCCTCATATTTTAATGGGAGAATTTAAAACAGGATATGTTTCAAATACCAACATTCCAGAAGTAATCGGTGGTCAGGATGGTGGAACGGTTACAAGCATTTTATGTTATTTATTCGATGAACATTTAATTGATGCTGCAGTTGTTACAATGAAGGATCCTAATAAACCATGGCACCCGGTTGCTCAAATTATCACAAGTAAAGATGATGCTATCAAATCTTCAGGTTCTATTTATTGTCACTCACAAACCGTAGAAGCATTAATGGATGCAATTCGACAGGACTTTAGATCAATAGCATTCGTAGGAACTCCATGTAATATAGATGCAGTTTCAAAAATGTTTGATAGTCCAACGGGAATGTTAAAATATTTTATGCGTGCCCATGTCCTTTCCATAGGGCTTTTCTGTATGGATTCCTTTGCCCCAGAAGCAATTTATCCGTTTTTCGAGAGAGATGGAATTGATTTATCTAAAGTTCAAAAGATGGATATTAATAAAGGGAAATTTCATGTATATTACGAACCACAAGGGGAACCTGTGAAATCCTATACAATCAAGCAACTTGATAAATTTAAATCTTCAAGCTGTAATTTCTGCACAGATTTGACAGCAGAAAATGCGGATATTTCAGTAGGTTCGGTAGGGAGTGGTGCGAATAGGAATACAGTGTTTGCAAGAACTGGTCTCGGTGCTGAAATTATGGAAGACGCTGCCCAAAAAGGTTATCTTAAAATAGAACCCTTTAATGCGATAAATCTAAACGCAGTGTTATTTTTAGCAAAACTTAAGAAAGTTGCACAGTATAATATACAAAAACGTAAGGTATTCATAGTAAAAGACTCTGACGAAAAGGAAGAGTTAAGAATAGAAACGAAACCTGAAGTGGAACAAAGTACTGTTAAACCTGCTCTTGGAGCTCGAAAATTTCTCAGTGTCAAGCAAGATTTAGACGAAACAAGCAAAATTCTAAATTTATCACTAACAAATACTATCGGATATGTATTGGAGAAAATGAAAATTCGTATAGTAGCTGTTGAAGAACTTTTCGAAAAGAGACCGTGGATTACGTCAATCAAGGAATTATTTCCGTTCGAAACGATCGAAATAGGATACCCATTGGAAGCAAATGAAGGTGAACAAATAATCGCGAATATATTAGTAGAAGCATCAACAGAAGATTTTGGTAAAATATTTTCTAGAACTTTTAAATTGGCACCAAAAGAATAAACATCTAAATAAATTTTTATAAAAAATATTAAATAAAAATTAAATCGGGACTTCTTCTCCTGGTTTTCGTTTTTTTAGGAATATTACTACAACAAGAGTGGTAATCGCAGCTCCAGAAACAATAGAGATAGTAATAATAATAATAATGAAATTAATCCCGGATACCGGAAGGGTTTTTTCCACATTTAAATTTTCAGCTGCAAGATTTCCTAGAGTGTCATTAGCATAAAAAGTTATAGTAATATTTCCTTGAGATAAAGCAGACCATGCTGTTTGCTTAATGGTTCCATTAGTAGTAATAATAAAATTCGTTAAACCACCATCAAGAGAATACCATACGGAGTCTAAACGATCATCTATAACTGTAATATTAAAAGCTGGAGCGTTAATACCGAACTTATCTCCAGTAGAAGGTGAATTGATGATGATTAATGGAGCTACAGCGTCTTTTTCTATGTAAACTTCAGCAGATCCAATATTTCCTGGTATATCGCTAGCATAAAAAGTTATAGTAACATTTCCTTGAGATAAAGCAGACCAAGCTGTTTGGTCAATGGTTCCATTAGTAGTACTAGTAAAATTAGTTATACCCCCATCAAGAGTATACCATATGGAGTCTAAATTACTATCTGTAATTGAAATCGTAAAAGTAGGTGATTTTGTCCCGAATACATCATCATCACTAGGTGAATTTATAGTTATTATTGGTGGGCCATCTTCAGCTATGGGTAAAAAATCTTTACTACCTGCTTTACCTGTAATATTATAAGGTTTATCTACAATTCCATCTTGAGGGTTTTCATCTGGACCAGTATGATTATCCCAATAATTGCCAATATATGAATTATTCCAATTATTTGTAGGTTCATCATCAATAGCATGTATTACATTATTTATGAAAAAATTATGATATGCTAAATTATTATGACTACCACCATCACCTTCATCTATATAGATACCGCATCTATTATTTACAGTAAAAACATTTTCATAGATGACATTATAATCAGATAGATATAAATCTATTCCATAGTAATTATTATGAAATGTATTTTCATTGATAGTATTATCTAAGCTATTTGATAAATAAAGACCAGACATGTCATTGTGAAAGTTATCTTTTATGGTATTTTGTGAAATAGTATTATTATGACTGTTTACTATATGAACACCATCCTGTGTATTTTTATTTATTGTGTTTCCCAAGATTATATTTTCTTCACAATTAGCCCATACAGCTATTCCATGTATAGCATTGTTGTTTACACTGTTTCTCGAAATCAAGTTATTATTACTACCATTTAAATGGATTCCCACATAACCATTGTTAGAACAATCATTTTGAATTAAGTTTCCATTAGTAACATTATTTAAATAGATTCCTGCATCAGTTTGAGATGGTCCTGCATTATAAACAATACAACCATTAATTGTAAAATATTTTTCAGAGTTTTTAATTGAAATACAACTATCTATATTATTACCGTCAAGATTTAAATTTTCAATAATATAAGGATCTAATTCAGTCCCTGAACCTCTACACCAAGATTGACTCGCTGCCCAAGACCAATCGTTCAAACTGCCAGGAAGATCATCAATAGCAATTGGGCCTTGTATACTCCATATGGGTAAATAATCTTGGCTCATTCCCGCAGGAGGAACATCATATGGGTCATCCCCAATACCATCGAAGTCCATATCATATCCACTATAGTCATCCCAATAATTTCCCAAAACTGAATTATTCCAACTATTAAAGAATCCAATATCATTAGCATGTCCTAATCCTGGATTAGTAAACGAATTATTATAGAATAGATTATTATCACTAAGCACTTCTACCCCATACCAACCATTATCATGGATGGTATTTCCTGTGACCGTAATGTTTTCGCAATTTAAATACACAAGTATTCCGCTCCAACTATTATTATATATTTCATTATTTGAAATAAAAATTTCACTAGCGTCCAATAAAACTATACCATCAGCAGAATGATTATGAATATGACTATTCAGAATTTGTCCATTCGTGACATTTTCTAATGAAAGCCCTACAGCAATCGATTGTGAATATCTTATTGTACAATTATTAATGATAAAAGGCTTTCTGGAATTTAAAATACTAAAGCAGGCTAATCCCGTTGAAAATTCAAAGGTATGACCTTCAATAATGTAAGGGGATTCAACAGTTCCTGAACCAGTACACCATGGTTGAGTTTCAGCCCAAGCCCAATTTGTTAAACTTCCTGGAAGATCGTCAATTACAATACTATAATAAAGTCCTGAGGTGTTTAATAAATTAGAATCATTAATGCTCTTGTGCAATGGAGCAAGAATAAAAGAGAAAGAAGTAAAATTCAACATTAACAAAAGAATAAATCCGATAGTAAAATTGAATTTGTGATTTTTTTGTCTCATATACATAAATAACTCATAAAACTTAGTTGTTAAAATTTCAAATTACTAATTTTATAAATAAAATTATCGATCTCTTGGTTAAGCACTAAAGCTTGTTCTTCAGATATCCTACCACATTTTACTAGGCACTCAATTTTCTTTTGTGTTAATTCTAATTTAGAAATCGCATGAGAAATGTGTTTAAGAACATAATTTTTATCTACACAATCTTTAGATATTAAATATAAAACATGTTCTAATTCCCCAATTGCACATCTAAGGTAGTGTTCAATTGACATAAATATATAGAAACTATCTTGTTTAGCGATGTCATCTGCGAATTGAGATATCTCTACGATTATATCTGCGATTTCTAAAGATGTTTCAGTTCCAACTATTGCTCCCATTGTAAGCGATAAATGATCCCGTATTGCATGAACTCGAGCTAAAATAAAGTCTCTAATTTCTTCAGATATTCTATCATGTTTAAGTAATACGTATTGGAACATATCAAAAAACTCCAAACTAGCTTTAGCTAACATATCTAATAGGACTGCTTTTGATTCGTATCCAGAATTGAAGAAATATAAAGCCCACTCAACATTACATTGGGCTCTGTGAATATGATTGATAAGTGGTCTACTATAGCAAAAAGGGAGTATATCTTCAATATAATCCTCAATTTCACTAATTTCCCATAAGATATATTCCATCATTTCATCAGGAGTTACTTCAAAAGTGCCTATAAAGACGGATGTTAAAGCATCATTAGGTCTATCATCGTCAGCATCAGTTATTTCAATACGAACTGTATGGTTGCCGTATTCCATTATCCAGTCATTTGATAAACTAAAATTAAACACAGTTTCATATGGAGTTGGTAAATAATTGTGAATAAGTTCATCATCTACATAAATAGATATATTAGCTATTCCAATATCATCACTATGCCATTCTACTTCATCAAATGCTAAAAATGAAATATTAAGGAAGAAACAATTATCTCTAATTATCACATGTTCAAACCAAGGAGGTAATATATCATCATCAATCACAGTAATAAAGGCATTAATAGTCTTGGAAATATAAGGAGTTGATGCTGTGATAATAAATGTATCGTTGCCTAATTCGAATGGTATCATAGTCAAATTGAAATTCTCATATTGACCAGGAATCATCATGAAGGAACTTTGTGTAAGGAAAGTATTAGCAAAATTCACACTAGTATATGATATATCAAAAGGAACCTCAACATTCCCTATATTAGTAAGATGCAAAGTATAGTTAAAAATATCACTATCGGTTAATGTTAAATTGGCTTCCTCGACGAAAAAACTCATTCTATGGTATTCTTGAATATCAAGGATACAATTAAACATCTTTATCAAAGTAGGATCTGCTTCTGAACTCACTTTAATATTGAAATATATTTCACCGGGAAAAACTATTTTACCCCACGGAATATAAAATACAATCAATGAAGAATCTAACCTCAAAGGATAAGCTGATAATGTAGATTCATATAATTCAAAAAGATCCATATCTAGATCTATTATCTCAACAGTATAATTATCATGTAGATTTCCTGTATTAGTAACATTAATTAAATATGGCAAATAGCCTTCACCACCTAAATCTAAACCTTCAAGTAAAATTGGATCAAAAGTAACTTCAAAATCTAAGAGAGGGACTATCTCATAATCAAGATAAAGATTACTTCTAACGATAGATGCGTCTGCATGTTGAAGTCGTACAATTGTTGTATGATTACCTGGTGTAAGGGGATTAATCGCTGTTGGTGTAATTAAAACTCTAACTATTTTATGTTCGTTAGGTTCAACTTTAATACTTGATGTTGGTATCCCATCTTTATAAAAAGTATAATCCCAAAGTTCTTCAGATGAGCCGAGGAGGTTATAAGTTTGGTTATGGGATGACCTACTTTGAATATTTAGGTCATAAATTAGTGATTCAGAATGCATAGGGATAATCTCATCTTGTATTGGAGTTACACTAGTCTCTGGTTGCATTTCCGTCCATTCTCCTGAAAACCAAGATCCATCTCTAAGCATACTTATAAATTCTTCTAAGGTAGTAGGCATAACAGGCATGTTAAAATATACAGTTTCTTGATTTTCATACGGTCCTCCCTCAACAAATCCGAAATCTTTACAAACAATCCAAGGAGGATACCAAACAAAAATAACCACGCTTCCTAGATAAAAATACCATCTTATATCTGTGTTAATCGTTACCTTAGTTACTGGAGATGGTTCATCAAAAGTATCACTCACCGTCGTATGTTCTTCTCTATGTTGCGTAAATGTGAACATCTCTTTTCTCGTTCCAGGAGAACCAATTTCTCCCAAATCTAGTTGTGTTCCAAACCATAAGTTTGTATTTCCAGTATTTTTAATGTCAATATTAAAAGAAATTTGATCTCCTACCCTAAAACTTCCATGATGTTGTAAATTCCAACTATTATAACTTATACTATGTTTAACAATTTCATAATCAGGATTTGCATCTTCAACACCACACCATGCATATAACTCACCCCATAAGTCATAACCAAAGAGACTTGCAATCCAATCGGCCAGTGTCGCAATCAGAACAAGAGCAACTAAAACTAAAGTTGCTGGGGTAACAGGGAGAAAAGCTAAAACACCAGAATATATTGCCATTCCACCTCTAAAACTCTCTGCCATACCCGTTTTATATGCTCCTTGATTCACTTGATCAATTCCATACGCCAATCTCAGTGCTCCAAACACAATACTAAAAATAGCCATTCCTTTCCCAAGAGCACCTAGAACTCCACTGAAATCTTTCAATTTACTCATAAATTCGAGAATCGATGATACAAAAACTCCAACCTCCGCCAGTTTAACAGGTATTTGCCCCATAGCTTGATCTCCTTCGTATTCTTCAAGATATTTGTTAAATATATTGCCTAGAACTGGTATATCATCATAAAGGCCAGTATATTCAATCAAAGTCTCATTAGAGGGTCCAGATAATGAAATAGTCATAACAGGAAAATTCCATGAAATAGCTAAAAGCCCTCCAATATCACTCTTTATTAAATTCTCTTTTTCTTTAAAATCAAACAGAAATAACCAAGTATTTTCATCCTCTCTTATACCCTCAAATTGATAAATTTCATCACAAGCAGATGCTGCATATTTATATTTCGAAAATTGAATGGTATATCTTACGGTTTCAACACTTTTGTTCTTATAACCATAAATAAATTGTTTAATAAATTCGATATTCTTATCTCTTATAAGTTGGGTGGTAATTATTCCTACAAATGACATTTCAGGACGAGAATATAACTGGTTAATTTCATTACCAGTATATAACTTTAAAGGATTATATCCAAATTCGTCAATTATTGATTCAAAACTATATGTAAGTGAATATCCATAAGTGAGATAAATAAAATACGTTTCTTCAATATCTAAATTTTTCTGAGTTAATATAGAATCACGTAAATTATCTCTTGTACTATTCAAATCACTAAGATCTAGGCATGAATTGGAATAAAGTTCTAAAGATGATATATCATTTGGATCATAACTCATATTTGCAACTTGAAGATAAGCTGCTAGTTCAGCATTCATTCCAGTTTTACGGTAATCACTTCCATCCTCCACTAATCCTAATACGACATTTGTTGGTTGACTTTCTGTAACTGAAACTCCTTGAACTGTATAAGTTAAATCATCATTATTATAAACATGTAATAGCTTAGACTCTTTTGTTATAGTATCATACTCAAAAATAAGCCAGACTAATCGGAATTTCACATTTATTTGCATATCATTCTTTGCTGGATTATTAGATGTGTAGGTTAGCATTCGAGCCCAGCTGTAATCTTTCTCTTTGGCATAGCTATGTAGAGGAATTAAGTTAATTAGACCTGAGTATTCATTATCTATTGAAAAACTATTATCTGGTAAATAATCTCCATTCTCAGCTAAACCATAAATCCGTAAACCCGGCAAAATTGATAATTCATTTCCAAGATAGTCGAATGTTTCAGTGTAATCGATTTCGGTTGGTTTAATTTGAATATTTATTCCTAATTCAGAATTACTATCATAAACGGGTAGATTGAATGTGGAAATTCCATATATATGTGAGCAATTGATTGCTGTGAAAGGCATTACGTCACTTCCATCAAGTATCCCATCATTGTCAACATCTGGTATTAGGTCATAAGGGCTTTTTTCGTAGTCATCAATCAATCCATCACCATCAGAATCAAGTTTAAAAACAGAGCTTAAATCAATAAGCGGTCTATTCCCAATAAGAAATGTGATATTAAATGTTGAAGGTGTATTGGTATTATCATGGGAAACTCTTAATTTTATTTCGTAGATATATTCCTTTGCAGGATTAGCAATAGTAAATTGACCTTCTGATGTAATAGATTCTATAACCACTTCACCATTCGCTTGAATCTCCTCTAATGTGTCATGGTTTCCTAGAGATTGGACGTTCATAATCAATTCGTCACTTGAAAAACTTGAGGGGATAAAGATCCAGATATTTCCTCCTACTTCTAAGTTCTTTGTATATTCACTATCGATTGAATAATTACTACTTAAGGATCTCCATACCAACCATGGTTCTTGATAAAAGGGGAGTAGTCCATTATCAATTTCAATTCCATTTGTAAGACCATCACCATCATAATCAGTGTTCATAATAGGTTCCGCTGGTGACAGAATAGGATAAAATGGATAACCTATATCGTAAAATGGTTTCCCATAATTATAAGGATCTTCGTCACCAGTGTTCCAAATGACTAAATCACGCCTAATTGTAGATTCTCCAGGTACTCCTACCCATTTAGTTACTACTTTAAACCATTCATTTGGATTAAGGATAACATTTTGACTAAAGCTAACGTAGTATTCAATTCGGTCATCAAATTCACAGTGGTTTTTTTCAATATTTGAAATTTCTGAGCTTGTTAAAAATGGAGATTCAATTCTAAGATCCAAATAAGTTTCGGTTGAAAAATCTTTAAACTTTACATAAGTAAAATTAAATTCAGTTAGGTCAGTTGACATTAAATTGGTAATCCTAAAATCAACACAAAACATTAATGTCCTGAATTGATAAAACTCACGTTCTATTAATGGAAAAAGTTGTGATTCTTCCTCATCTGTTGAATATTCAAAGTAAGCTTCAATATCATCAGCAAGATCATTATAGAGTAAATTGGGATTATATTGAGCAAAAAGATCATCTGGATCAATCCAAGTTAATATTATGTCATATTCCTCGTCTGGCTCAATGATTTCTCCTTCATATAATTTTAAATGAAATACCATGGAATGATTTGTATCAAATGTTGATAACGATAATTTCTCAAAACCAGTGATAACTTGTGTAGCACTTATTAATATGCTCTCAGATAAATCGCTTTTATTTACTTGTATCCACAAATTAAGAAGAGAAATTGAACTAGTAAGATTATTCCTTAAATTAATGTTCATTTGGACTTTTTTCTGAACAAAATTATATTTAATATCGAAAACAATATCAGGTGAATTCGAAAATTGAATTACTTCATCTTCTGGTGGAAATGAAAGTTCTGCATTTTCTGAACTTAACTTTTCTTCAGATGAATTCGAAAATTGAACCATCTCATCTTCAGGCGGAAATGAAAGTTCTAAATTTTCTAGATTTGAATTTGCTTCATAAATAACGTTATTTAGAGTTACTATTGGTAATTGAAATAAGATAATGGAAATAAATAAGAGTGCAAAAAACTTAATTTTATTTGCTTTTGTAAAAGTAATACGCTTTTTTAGATTTAGTTCTTTATGAGAAAGATAACTCAAAGCAACGGCTCTAGATAAATTTAATATGAGTTAAATAAATCTTTGTTAATTAATCTTATAAATATATCTATATTTCCTAATGATGCAAATTTTAAACTTAAATATATTTTTTACCCAATTTTTTGAATACGTACCATTTATTTAGCTACCAATTAAAAAAATTTGATCCAATAACCAAAGCTATTTGTTTTTTCCAAAATTTTCCCAAACCAATTCCTCCTCTTGAAAAGAATCAATTTTTATCATCTAAATAATTAATAACAACAAATGAATTAAAAAAGTATAAATTATCGCCAAATTCTAAAGTTCAAATTTTTCATTTGCATTTAAACTTCTATGCTTTATTGACAACGCCTACAAGAGGTATAAAATAAAAATTAGATCTGATAAAATTTTTTATAATTTATATTATTAAAAGATCTGATTTTAGTAATCCAAATCAAAAATAATTATATAAAAATAATATCAATAATTATAATAGAACAAATAATTACTATTTAATGTTTTAAAATGAAAATAAGTCTAGTTGGATTAAGTGGATGTGGAAAGACAAGTGTCTATTCTGTCGCTTTTGCTGCGAAATCTCCGGAAGATACGAAGGGTTTAAGTCCAACCATACTTTATGAAACTCGAAGACATCCATTCCTCGGATTACAGGTTGGAATTTTTGATTTCGGAGGTCAAGAGGAATTCAGAAAAGAATATATGGAAAAGCCTGAAATTTTTCGGGGAACAGATGTTCTCATTCCGATAGTCGATTTACATGAGCCTAGTACTTTCGAAGAAGCAAAAGAATATTTTATAAGTCTATTAGATCTCTATCGAAAAAATAACGAAAAACCAAAGGTCTTCTTATTTTTACATAAGTATGATGTTGAAGATTATCAGAAGGAGCTACTTGACACCAATGTCAAGCGAGCAAAAGAAATTTTCCTTGATGTGTTTAAAGACTATGATTTTGATTTCATGCTTACAAGTATATATGAGCAAGATAAGTTAGCTAAAGTATTTCGAGATGTGTTAATATCCCAATACGCTGAATTAAAGGATCATGTAGAAAAAGCAGAGACTCAGCTTGATGAAATTAAAGCAAAAGTAATAATTGCAGATATATCTGGAAATGTTATTGTCCATAATGTTCAAGGCGTAAGTAGTGGATTAACACTAAGAGGAGATTTAAGAGATTTTATTAATGCATGTAATACCGTCAGAGAAAATATTTTCATGTCGGATTCCGCTAAATTTGGTGGTCGGGATGATGATGGAAAAGAGATTGAGCTTCACATCTTCAAATATATCATTTCAGTACTTGTAATGAAATCTGGAGATTTAAGCCGAGATTCACAAGATAAATTAAACTTGTTACTCAACGATATGAAATTATTTGCGGACTTGATTATTTCAGCTCATACAGATTAGGACTAGAAAATTTAAAGTTAACAAATCTTTTCTTTTACTCTATTTTTTTAATGATACTAACTATAAATGAAATTGATTGATGAAGAAATAATCTTATTAGAATTTCTTAATTATTTCAATTGAAATTAATAATTATTATTAATAGTGGTTAAGATGGTAAATAGATGTAGCTGGGCAAATTCCAATGATGCCATGAAAGAGTATCATGATAAGGAATGGTGTATTCCCGTTCATGATGATCAACTCCTTTTTGAATTTTTAATATTAGAGGGGGCTCAAGCAGGTTTAAGTTGGAGTACTATTTTACTAAAGCGTGAAAATTTTAGAAGGGCTTTTGATGGTTTTGATTATAAAAAGATCTCAAAATATAATAATCAAAAGATTGAGGAATTACTTAATGATAAAGGTATTATCAGAAATAGGCTTAAAATAGAATCTGTGATTTCTAATGCGAAAGCTCTTTTAAAGGTTCAGAAGGAATTTGGTTCATTTAACACGTATCTATGGAATTTCATAAACCAAAAGACAATTATAAACACATTTGAAAAATTAGAGGATCTACCATCAAAAACAGAAGAATCAGAATTAATAAGTAAAAATTTGAAGAAATGTGGGTTTAAATTTGTAGGACCAACAATAATTTACAGTTTCATGCAAGCGATAGGTATGGTAAATGACCATTTAGTCGATTGTTTTTGCTATAATAGGATTAATAATAAAGTAAGGTAAAAAACCAAACTTCATCTAGGATTTATTGAGATCTTAATAACAAAGTTTTTATTCATTTTTGTGAAATTGAAGAATGTACACATGCGATGTGAGGATTGCTTAAAGCAAGAGAATTTGTTTATGTGTTTCTTCAAGGATAGAAAAAAGGAAGTTTATTTTTGTGCAAAATGTTTAGCGAAGTTATTAATCGAAGATCCTTTCCCGATTTATAATATGAGCAAGCTTGGATATACATGGAAACCAATATTAGTATCTCAAAAAGAATCAGATTAACCTATGTTCTATAAAAAATTGCTATATTTTTCATTTAATATCAAATGTTCTAAATTATGAATGTTATCACTACAAATCCCTTTAATCTAATTTGCTACTAATTTTGCTCGTAAGTTTTCTATAAGAATCTAAATTTATTAGTAAAATCGGTCCATAGAAATCTACATTGCATATAAGAAAATAAAATCATTAATAAAATTTAAAACGTATCTTTGAAAAGAATAAGGGCTTACCAATATCGTCAAATTTTACAAATCATAATAAAAAGTTTTTATTAAAATCTTTCTTTTTATAAATTTAATAGAAAAAATAACCTTAAAGCAGTTTTGAAACTTGGTCAATTTAAAGTTAACCGATTTAAATAAAGGTATAGTATTCATAGGAGATAAATTAACAGTAAAAACTCAATTCAAATTTGAAGATGATACTAATGTTTTATGGAGTGGCATTAGATTAATTACTAATCCCCCATGCCTTAAAGAAGTTCAAGTTTCAAAAGAAGAAATCTTTTCAAAAGGTTATTTTGAGGCAGGAGAATATATTAGGGAAAAATCAATATTAATAAAAAGCAATGTTGTACCGACAATTAAAAATAGAGACTTGAAATATTTTGTAAAATTGATTTTAAGACAACCTAATCCGATTAATCCCGAAGATGATTTAGTCATTAATAAAACTCAAGATATCGAAATAAAAGCTAAAAATTCAGGAATTCAGACAAAAATACCCAAACCGATTTCATTTTCAATATCAGGTTTAAACATTTTACTTTCTAAAGATGTATTTAAACCGGGAGAGACTATCAAAATTAATTTTTCATCGGATGAATTAAGAGAACTTGAAATAAGATTATTACAAAATGCGAATGTAGTGTGTCATTGCGAAGCCTACGGACAAGCCTGCAGTAAAGTTGAAGAATTACCCCCTGCTATTGCCGGAGATGCTCGAACTACAAATTTAGAGAAAAAATTCCTTTTATTGAAAGTTCCGGAAATTGCTGAACCTTCTTACAATTTTGTTTATTCTCCTTCTGAAAAAGAACAGTTTGGCTTTAAATACGGAGCTTACACTCAATGGAGCTTAAGGTTTATAGGTAAGAAAAAACCAGAATTTGGGGTGGAACCGATAAAATTTGAAGTTCCGATTACGATTAAATCGTCTCCAATAGCTGAGAAGAAAGTAGAATTAGATCTATTTGCAAATGAAGGTTCAGACGCCTCATCCGTATTTAATGGAATTTCATCTAAATTTCAAAAGGTCTATAAAGTTATTTCCATTGATTCTGATATTGATAAGTATAGATTGACTATTAAAAATATATCTAAGAAGGATCTTCAGGGAGTAACAATTAAAATTCTAGGTTTACAAGAAGGACTTTTTGAAACATCCCCTTTTTTAACAGGATTCAATACTTGGGCAAAGGATGAAGAAAAAGAAATTGAATATGAGATTAAACAAGATATTTCCGCACTTATTACCATTTTAGAAGATAATAGTCAACAAAATATCCGAATTCAATCACCCGTTTCAACCGTGAGTTTTTTCTAAAACCATAAATAATTGGTATGTATTAGTTGACCGTAGAAATTAATTTATGGTCATAATATTTTTTTAACACTAGCTGCAATATATCTTCAAAACATTCTAAGACGCCTTCACCATTAATCGCTATGGTATATCTGGTGTTTATGTTTTTATAGTTTTGATAATCTATTTCTTTTAAGAACTTTGATGAAACAAATTTCTCTGGTAAATCTTGTTTATTAAAAGCAACTATAATTGGTATATCTTGAAGCGAATCACGAAAATATGATTTCAACTCATTCCATGAAATTAAATTTCGTTCATAAACTATTTTCTGTGAATCAGTTACAAATATAATACCATCCACGGCTTTTAAAGTGATGGGTCGTGTTATTAAATAGAAATTTTGGCCTGTAGTAGTATAAATACTTATTTTAAGAATCCAATCTTGGTTTTGGAAGGAAATTACACCATAATCAAAAAAGAGAGTCCGATTTACGGTACTTTCAATGCTAAGGATTTTATCTTCCTTCCCAAAATGAGAAAATAAGGTTTTAATTGAAGTGGTCTTGCCTGATAACGCAGGTCCAAAATAAACTATTTTGATACTAATTGTTTTATCTACATGATCGATGATCAATTAGGGAGCAACTCAAAATCTTTTTACTTGTATATTTAGAAATAAGTTTTTAAAAACCAAGTATTTCTAATGAAAGAAAAAAAAAAGGGAGTAAACAATTTCTAATATTAAAAATTCTAATGTTAACTAAAGATCAGTTGATCTCCTTCTATTTTACAATCTAAAAGATTCCTTAAAATTAAAAGCTCAACTTCTCTTCTTAATATATCTTCGCTGATATTTAAATTATCCATATCTCTTAATAGTTTGTCAAGTTCATCAAGCGAAATTGAACTCTTATTAATTGAGATATTTTTTATAATCTCTAGAATCCTTTGCTGATGATATGCGGATTTGCAGTTGGAATCAAGTTGATAGAGTTGATGTATCAAGTCGTAATTGTAATCATATTCATTGCTTTTATCTAAATCTTTCAAATTCTCTAAGATTATTATAGCTTCAGTATATTTCTCCTGAATCATTAACTCTCTTGCTTCATTCAATAGCTGTACAAATTCTTGAGGATTCATAGATAATCTTGTTACATTTCAATTTAATTAAATATTTGCTTTAGAAAGTTTAAAAAATGAGTAAATAAAAAAATTGGGTTTTGTGGGTTAGTTAAAATGGAACACTGATTACTTCTTTAACTTCTGGGATATGAGTTTTTAAAGCTCGTTCAATACCAAATTTAACTGTTTGTTGGCTCATTGGACATCCCGCACAATGGCCCATTAAGCGGACTTTGACTGTTCCATCGTCCTCTATTGAGACTAATTCAACGTCGCCTCCATCCATTTGAAGTTGAGGCCTGATTTTTTCAATTACCATTTTTACTTTTTCTTTATCCATAATCTCTTCACTTAATAATATAGTATACTTTATTAAAGAAAAGGCAAACTACCTTTTAAAGAGTTGTTTTTATATTTTATTAGCTTTTATTCAGATTATCTTTTCCAAATAGTTGAAAATTATGTTTTAGATTTATATCTAAAATATTAGAAAAACACCTAATCCTTTATCCAGAATTTTGTGAAAGTGTAAGAATTTTACAAAACTCATTTTAACAAAGTTAATTATCTGGGAATAATTACCAAGCTTATATAAAAATTCGTAGTTTAAAATTAATCATGAACGAAGTTAAAGACAATGAAGATAATAAAGTAGAAGAATCAGAAAAGAGTAAACGAAAAGAAAGACGAAGAAAAACAACTCAAGGTCAGATGATTCAAGAGTCTCTTGGATTGAACCCCACGGATATTGATGAAATTGAAAAAAAGCTCTTTATCGTGCGCTTTCTTGATTTCTTTTCTGAAGATACTTTAGAATTTGTTTATAAAGGACGCATTATGGAGCAAAACGTTACACGATTTACTACATATATGGATACCTTACAAGTAGAAAGAGAGGAAGAAAAACTATTAAAACAATCTTTTGAATCTAAAAATGTAATAAATGTAATTGAAAACGTAAAAAATAAAGCTGAAGAATTTGCCGCTAGTAAAGGAATAAAGGATAACGTAAATAAACGGTTACGGAAATTAACATTATTTATCACATTACCGTTATTTGCCTTGCTTATCGTCTTAACATTTTTGCCAATAGGGGCCAACTATTATATCTTTTTTCCAATTCTATGTGTTGTATGTATCGCGCCGCAAATGGTTCGAGGCAGAGTGGTTAAAAAATGGTCTCAGTTTAAAGAACAAAACAAAGGTGAAATTTATGAGGCGCACAGAGATGATATAATGATATTAAAGAGTTTTGCTGGTGAGTTATTAAACAATATTCGATCCAGACTATTAGAATTAGAAGTACCACTTCAGTTAATTAAATTTACACTTTTCAGTAGGGATTACGAGAATTTAAATTTAATAAACAGCAGAGATATTCGAGGAACCATGCAATATTTCTATACTTTTGAATATCCCTTAGGAATGGAAGAAATTCCAATACCAGAGAAGTTGCATAAATATCAAGAATCACTAGTACAAGAGAAACGTACTGAAAAGCCTGAAAAAAATTTCATAGTTCTAGCTGAAATGAAAGGAACCAATGGAATAATTACATCGTTTACACCAACTCTTAAAGATGTAGTTGCAGATAAAATTAACGAGATGTTAAATGAATCCGAATTTAATAAAGCTCCAGATGAACTCAAAGCAATTATGCCTAATTACTCAGATAAAATGGCAATCTATTGCGTTTGCGGTGAAATAGCAAAAATCGAAAATATACAAATATGCAATTGGAAAGACCAGTTTAAATTTTATTTGTTTGAAGCAACTGAGTGCAAATGTGGTGAATCCATTTATGCACTTTCAATAATGGATGAATCTACAGAAATTCCTGAGGAATTAAAAGACATTTTCTTAAGTTAAATTTTATTTTTATTTCCCTTTTATCTTTGAATACCATTCATAAAGATATTTATATCCTCTAACTGCTCTTTCAACCTCATTTTCAAAAACAGGGATTTTTAATTCAGAAGCAGTTTTAATGACTCTTTTTGCACCATCACGTTCTGCTTGAATAAGGATTACAATTATAGGTTTATTTGGGTATGATTTTTTAATACTTTCAAAGATACTAAAATCAAATTCAATTTCAATAAAAAATTCCAGAGCTAGAATTAAACCCTCAACAGAGTCATCTTTTAGTAAGGTTTTAGATGATGTATTATAAATTTCACAAATTTTTGTACCAACAAACTTTTCCGGAGGCCAGTAATCAACAGGATTCCCTAATTCACAAGTAGAGCCTTTTACCTTCTCAAGAATGATTTTGCGGTTGTTACTAGCTAATTTAGCTATTGATAATCCGTGCTTTCGCATTTCTTTAATAATGATATGAATCGCACCTGAACTTGGACCTACTAAACCTAAGTTCGGCCCTTTAGGTTCAGGACACCATAGAAAAATTTTAGCAAATTCAAATAATTCAATATAATTTGATACCGCAATACCCCCAGCCTTTATTAGCTCAGATTCTTTTTGATCTTCTTTACCAACATAAAAGAACAAAACTGGTTTAATAGGGGCAATTTCTCTAATAACCTTAATTATTTCATCAGTTATCTCTCTCAGAAAAAGAGAAATAACTTTTGTTGTTTCATCTTCTTTGAAATATTCCAAGACATCTGCATCATTAATATCAAATCCATAACCTAGGTGTATAACTTTGGATATTGGTAGATCCTGTGAAGGATTCCACCATCCCATCGCACCTGCTAATCCTCCTGATTGAGCAACAAAACTAACACCTTCTTTTATGTTTCTATGTCTTTGCATAAGGTATTGTCTTACGGGGATTATTGAAGACGTAAAGTTTTTGTTGAAATTAATAATTCCAACCATCGCAGGTCCCATAAATGAAATATTATGCTTCTTGCTAATGGTGAGTAATTTTTTTATTAATTCTGGATCTGTTTTTTCCATTCTTAATTCTGATTCAATTGCAATATTTTTTATTCCAAAATTAGCTAATTTTTCAAAAATTAAGGGTACATTTTTGCTAAGAACAATAACAGCCAATTCTGGTACTTCGGGTAATTCTTCTATGGAATGATAAGATTTAACGCCTAATATCTCATCGGCATTAGGATTCAAAATAAATATTTTACCCCGATAGAAGATTTCAAGAAGATTTTTTAAAATAGTATAACTGAATGTGTAGGCTTTTCTAGATGCCCCAACAATGAGAATGCTTTTTGGATTGAAGAAAGGTTCGAGGTTTCTCAAGATTAATACATCATAAGAATTTGAAATTACTTGATGTTTACAATTTATAATATATTATAATTTTACAATGTTTATTTTACTTTTTTAATTAAAACATAAATAAATCTATTATTCTTAACTTTTAGTTAGGACTAGGAAACCTTGGGTCAAAGAATTTGCGTATTGAATTTACTTATTGAATTTACTTAAATATTTTAAAATTAATAATTAGGAGCTTGGTGTTAAATAAATCTTGATTCTTTTATTACGTTTCAGCATGTTCTAATTCGTAAATAGGAATCTCCCTTCTCTTTTGAGCATTGTACAATGGTAAACCAGATTGCTTTAAAAGTTCGGGGGTTTTATACTCAAGAATCACAATTTGACAAGAACAAGATATCTTCATAGAAGAAACTCTTAATCTATCTCGCACTACGGGTAGGTTTTTAAGGGATGTTCCTACATCAACGATTATTTGACCTGCTCTAACTCGCGCAGCCACACCCATTGATCGCCCAAATGAATTTCTCATACCTGATTGAACTCTATCCGCTCCTGCAAACGCTAACATTCTATTCTCTCGTATTTTTTGAAAAGGCTTAGGACGTATACGTAACCTAAAGTTCTGCCGTCCTATTACTCGCGTGAGAACACCATTAATAGTGATTCTAATTGCCTCAAGGGAGTTAGACGAGATTTGAATTTGATGATTAACTTTTAATCCGACAACTAGCTCAAAATCCGCCCAATCTTTTTCCTTGTTCCCGCCCCAGAAGCGAACAATCTTGGATTGTGAACCTCCACGAGCAAATTCCCGTCTATGGTTACTACTTCTCTTGTGTTGGTAAGGTCTTCTTGTCCATTTTGAATAACAATGCCAAGGTCTCTTTTGAGCGATTATAATTCACCTTTGTGGTTTAAATTTTTAGAGTTTTTTAATTCTTGGTAAATACAATAGAATAAATCTTTTTTATATTAATATCAAGAATACAATAAATCTAATAAGTTTTTTGAAAATTAATCTACTAATATCTCTTATCTGGGTTTTAACTAGCTTCGCTAAATTGCTTGCTTATCTATAATAATACTTAAAGTTAAATATTCCTAAAGTTTAATTTTTGTGAAAGGAGTATTCAAAACTAAAACCACATTGTCATAGTTTTATTTAAAATGATTGATCCCAACTCCATATTAAGGCTAAAAACTGAATTACTTTGCAAGGGCTTATTTCTAGATGAAGAATTAATCCCACATTATAAAGCCCAAGGAATCAACATAGATTATGGTAGACGGGGTGGTGCTGGTCCTTATGGAGGAAGGTATTTCCTATTAGAAGATGAGGTCACCTTAGTAAATGTTGCTCTCTGGGACACCCCTGAAAGGACAGATTTATTTCTAAAGGAAAACAAAAATGGGTATTTTGAAGTTTTTAATGAAAAAAAAAAGGAATTATTCGGGAAACTTAAGTTAATTCAAAATCCACGCTTCTACAATCCAGAATATATAACCTCGGATGGAACTCCAATGAAGAAGATTGCTTTGGTACATGGTATTGATTGTCTTGCCAGTACTATTTACCAAAAATGTATTTACTGGGATTGTGGAGAAGCTTGCTCTTTTTGCGGGATTGAAGTAAGCCTTCAAAACGACACGACTGTATTAGAAAAGAATGCTGAACAAATATCAGAAGTTATCAGTGCCGCTAAAAAAGAGAAAAGATGTAAACATATGACATTGACAAGTGGAACTGAAGAAACTACTGATAAAGGGGCAAATCGGTATATTGAATTATTGAAAGAAGTTAAAAAAGATCATCCGGATATTCCTTTACATGTTCAAATTGAAGCATTAGAGGATTTGGAATATATTATAAAATTAAAAGATGCTGGAGCAGATACAATTGGAATACATATTGAAGTGCTTAACGATGCAATTAGAAGAGATGTAACACCAGGAAAGTATCACTTATCTCTTAAATTATTTGAAAAAAATTGGGAGAAAGCTCTTGAAGTATTTGGTAACAACCAAGTTAGTAGTTATATTTTAGTAGGATTTGGGGAGAAAAAAGCGGATTTTCTTAAAGACATAGAAGGAATTATATCTATGGGGGTTATTCCATATGTGACTCCTGTGAGATCTGTTCCTGGAAAAAAAAACCTCCCAATAACAAGTTACGAAGAGATGCTAGATATATATATTAAAGTTGGTGAATTGATGAAAAACTATGGGGTAAATCCCTTAAAAAATAAAGCGGGATGTGTAAAATGTGGGGGATGTTCTGCTATTAATGAAGCTTATAAAGCATCTTAAAACTTAAAATTTGTTCTGCTTTTTCTATAAATTAATTATTAATACAATTATTTGTGAGGAATAAAAGATGTTATTAAAAGGAAAAAATATAGTGATTACCGGTTCTGGAAGAGGGATTGGAAGAGCTGTTGCATTAGCTTGTGCTAAGGAAGGTGCTAATATTGGATTAACATCAAGAACATTGGAACAGCTAAATAATGTGAAAAAAGAAATTGAAGATTTAGATACCGATGTTAACGTAGTTGTAAAAAATACCGATATAACAAATTATGCTGAAGTTGAGAAATCTTTTAAGGTGTTTCATGATGAGTTGGGTTTGTTAAATGGAGTCATTGCTAATGCAGGAAGGTCTTGGAGAGCGAACGCCCATGAAGCACCCCCAGATAAATTTTTCGATGTCATCAATACCAATATTACAGGTGTTTTCTACACATTTAGAGCTGCCTATCCATATCTTAAAAAAGACGATAAAGAGAATAAAGCAAGATTTTTAATTACTGGTAGCGCTGTTTATCCTTCAGTAATGGGTGGTTTTTCTTCATATACGGCCTCGAAATATGGAGTTGTAGGATTGCAAAGGGAGTTGGCTACAGAATATAAAAGAGAAAACATCGTTGTAAATATGGTCCTTCCCATGCAAGTTGATACAAAAATGTTACGGGGTAGAAGTGCTGGTGACGGAAACAAGGCACCAGGTGTGCTTGATCCAGAAGATTTAAATGATTACTATCTATTTCTGTTATCTGACAGAGCTAACAGAGTTAATGATATGCTTATTTATCCTAACACTTTCGAAGCATTGAAATTAATTATTAAGAAAGCTCCTAAAGAAAAGATAGAAAATTGGGATACATTTAAAATATTCTTAGAAGAAGTTTCTCAAAACATGTATAATGAAGTTAAGAAATATGGAAAGTTGGGAGAATTTATCCTAAATCGTTCCCGATAACTTTTACTAATTCATTTTAATAGATGAATTACTTGAAGGGATAAAAGAAAAGTATAGTTATTTAAACGGATTTTTCTCTTTAAGTATTTTTTGCTGATACTCTTTTAATGGAGGTGGGGTTAAACCAGCTTTGGTTGCTTCTATTTTTAAGGATTTCATAATTTCTCCCAAATTTACAGACACAGGACACCAGTGGTAACAATTTTCACAACCTGTACAGAAGAAAAGTCCATCTTTTACAGCAGCTTCAATCCCATTATGAATATAATCTCGGATAATACCATCCGCACCTAGACCATATTTTGATGCATAAATATTTCCGAATGCTCGTGATGCTGTACAAACGTAATTACAGGTTCTACATCCAATACATTTTATAAGATCTCGATAAAGTAATTCTTCCTTCATTGCTTTTGTCCTCCAATCATCAACTAGAATCACAACCACTTCTTTAGCACCATACATCCCCAGAACTTTTTCCCCTTGAACATCAGCTGTGGCAGAAGGTCCTGAAATAAGACTAATATAGTTAAATGATACATTATTTATCCTAGTTTGTATCTTAGCTACGAGTACTGCATCCAAAATTGTAGGTACAATTTTCGTGATACCACATAAAACAATGTGCTTTTCAGTCGCCCTTGTCAATAAACTAATATTCCCTTCATTTTCTCCTAGTATAATTGTGCCATCCTCTGCAGAGATTACATTAGCGGACGTAAGAGATACCTTTACATCATTAAGTAATTCTTTACGATAATTTTCTCTATAATATTCTACGATTGCGCTAGCTTTGGGTTCAAGTTCTACACCATGAACTTCTTTGATTTTTGCTACAATTTCTTCTTTTGTAAAATGAGCTCCGGGTCCGACCCCAAAACTAGGAAGTTTATAATCAAATAATTGAACAAGAACATCCCCTAAATCTGTTTCCTTAATTTCAATATTGTTCTTCTTTAGGACATCAAGAATTCCAATATCCTTAGCTTCGTTTGATTTTGATTTGTATATTACTTTACTATCACCAATCTCCTTTAAAAAGATATCTTGGGCTTCCTCATTTGTTTTTGCTAAGTATACTGTCATATTATTGACTTCTCGCATTACCCTAATACATTTCTCAACATAATAGTCTAAATTTTCTAAGAATTCTTCCCTCATTGCTACTAGCTGATCTTTATACTTTTCAACAAATTCTCGACTAGAATCTTCATAAAGATATCTTAAATCATGTTGTTTTGATTTTATTGATGATGCAAACTTCCAAAACCATCCAAATTTACTTTCCCACGTTCCCTCTTTCTTTAAAACATTTATCCTATCTTTTACAGCTTCATATAATTCTTTACTCTCATCATTCAACTGAAAGGGTCACCTCTTTCCAATAAGTTGATAATAAAATCTTCAAATTTATACACTGGTTTCTTAATGTTCTGCTCCTCTCTTATCCGATTCAAAGCTGTAAAGCAAAAAGGACAAGCTGTTATTAATGCTTTTCCTTTATTCATATTATCAAAAATTGATTTAGCGTTATAATCACTATTTTCTTTAAACACGGAATACACACCACCACCCGCTCCACAACAAATACTTTGTGTTTTATTGAAATTCATCTCTACTAATTCAATATTATCAATTGAGTTCAAAATGGTCCTTGGTTCTTCAATAACAGGTATGGAGGAATTCCGTAAATGGCAAGCATCATGATAATTTACTTTAATCGGTTTTCCAGTATATCTTAGATTTAATCTTTCTAAGTTTGTTGGTTCGGCAATAAATTGAAGTAAATGCTTTACATTAACGGAAAATTCCGAACCTAAAAATTTTTTATAGTATCGAGTAAAGTATGCGTAGCATCCTGCACAAATTGTTACCAATTCAGTTACATCGTTATCTATAAACCATCGATTAACAAATTCAACATGGTTTTTCATTGTATCATCTGGAGTTATATTAAATGCTAAAGAACCACAACAAGGGGCATCTTCTATTTCTTGGTACTCGTCATCTATTAGTTGAATTAGTTTTATTGCATTTTCGCAAGTCGGTCTATATAGTCTTTTACTCAAACAACCAAGAAAAATCAGCTTAGTCATGATAAATTATTATCTTTCAAATATAATAAGTTTGTATTAATAGAAGAAAATTAAGATGCAGTTCGTTTATGACTCAATACAGATTTTTATATATTATTTAGTATTTTTCAATCTAAGAAAATTTGGTGATATAATTGTCAGAAACAAATCCTTATAAAGATCTGATCGAACATTATAGAGAATGGATATTTGGCTTACCAGATTCAGAATATCTCCTACCTATGTTAGAGGCTAGATTTACACCTAAAGAAGCTCAAATCCTTGCGCAAATACCATTTATTGGACATACAGTTGAGAAAATCTCAGGAAAAGTAAATATACCTCAAAAAGAACTGATAGAGAAGTTG
The DNA here is from genome assembly GCA_019894875.1 of Promethearchaeota archaeon. The sequence continues at coordinate 53,593 of JAGXNR010000009.1, forward strand.
GAATATTTTGCAGAGAAAGGTATTATTATGAGAAGTGAGCGGAATGGCGTAAAATTCTATTCATTATGTGACTCAGATTTTGTTTTTTATCGATCTACGGGATGGAGAAAAGAATTAGACGATTGGAGTTATGAGATGGCTAATCCTCAAAATAAATATTGGATAAATGCATATGCCAAGGAATTTAATGGGCACGAAACTCAAGGTTTACGAGCTGTTCCCATAAACAAGACTATTGAAGATCCTCGAAAAGTTATGTCCTATGAAGATATTCTAAAAATTATAGATAATTTTGAATATTATTCCGTATCTATGTGTCCTTGTGCAGCTAAATATAATATAGATCCTGAGTATCACGATTGCAATCATAATTTTGAAAGATGTTTACACTTTAATGATCTTGGGAGATATTGTGTAGAATATGGATTAGGGAGAGAAATAACAAAAGAAGAAACGTTAGAAATTTTAAAAAGAGCCGCTGATGAGGGGTTAGTTCATGGAGCTTCCAATTCTGAGGAGGGGTTAGATACAATTTGTAATTGCTGCCCATGTTGTTGTGTATTCTTAGATTCTCTTGTAAAAATGCCAGGAATTATCCCTAGAGGTCATCAACCATCTAATTACATACGTGAAATTAAGGAAGAAGAGTGCATTGGTTGTGGTGTATGTGTTGAGAGATGTCCCATGAATGCACTTAAGCTAGAGGAAAAGAAAGTGATATTCGATCCCGAACGATGCTTAGGATGTGGTGTTTGTGTGCATAAATGTAAACAGAATGCGATATATCTAGTACATCGAGAAGAAAAACAAAATTTTCCTAAAAATGGAAGAGAATTAGTAATCAAACTCCTTGCTGAAAGAGGGCTTGATCCCAATGAAGCTTTTAGAAAGAATTTTATTAGTTAATTTATATCTTTTTATTTTCTAGGTAAATTTCCTCTAAAATTATAGAGTTATTGATATCTGTATAATTAGGAAGGATTTTACTCTATTATTATAATCTTTAAAAAAAGTTAATATAATTACAAACTCTTATCTTATTTGAGTTTAACCAATATTAGGTTATTATATTAACTATAGAAAATACTTCTAAAGAATGATTTTCATGACGGAATTTGATAAAATAAGAGAAGACAAAGAAAAATGGCAACAATCTTTTCCAAATATAAAAGAACGGCAAAAAAGTTTTAGAAATTTATCTGATGTTGAAATTAAAAGACTTTACACTCCAAATGATATTAAGGATCTAAATTATGAATTGGATTTAGGATTCCCCGGGCAATATCCTTTTACGAGAGGTGCCTATCCAAACATGTATAGAGGTCAATTTTGGACTATGAGACAATTTGCCGGTTTTGGATCTGCTGAACAAACAAACAACCGATATAAATTTCTAATTGAACACGGCCAAACTGGATTAAGTGTTGCTTTCAGTCTTCACACGATTTATGGTATAGAGGCATCTGACCAAATGGCATTAGGAGAAGTTGGGAAAGAGGGAGTAGCAATTGATACACTAAAAGATATGGAAACTCTATTTGATGGAATTGATCTTTCTAAGATTAGCACATCGATGACAATTAACGCTCCGGCATCAATTCTATTAGCGATGTATATTGTTACTGCTGAAAAACAAGGACACAATCCCGATCTATTGAGAGGTACCATACAAAACGATATTTTGAAAGAATATATTGCTCAAAAATCATGGATCTTTCCACCCGAACCATCAATGCGCTTAATAATTGATACAATAGAATATTGTAACAAACACGTTCCACAATGGTATACGATTAGTATCAGTGGATATCATATAAGGGAGGCAGGCTCTACAGCAGTTCAAGAGTTAGCTTTCACTTTAGCAGATGGATTTGCTTATGTAGAAGCAGCAATTGAGAGAGGAATCGATGTTGACGATTTTGCACCTCGATTATCTTTCTTTTTTAATTCTCATAATAATTTTTTCGAAGAAGTTTGCAAATATCGCGCGGCGAGGAGAATTTGGGCTAAAAGGATGAAGAATACATTTAAGGCTAAAAAACCTGAATCTATGCGGTTGCGATTCCACACCCAAACTGCTGGAGTTTCTTTAACTGCTCAAGAACCAGAAAATAATATTGTTAGAACTACTCTTCAGGGATTAGCTGCTGTATTAGGAGGAACTCAATCTTTACATACAAATTCATTTGATGAAGCACTGTGCCTTCCAACCGAAAAAGCTGTAAAAATCGCACTAAGAACTCAACAAATTATCGCATATGAATCTGGAATCACTGATACTGTTGACCCTTTAGCTGGTTCTTATTATGTAGAGTGGCTTACTAATAAAATGGAAGAAGAAGCTGAAAATTACTTTACTCAAATTGAAAAATTAGGAGGTGTAATTCCAGCAATAAAAGCTAATTTCTTACAAAAAGAAATCGCAAATGCTTCCTATAAGTATCAACGAGAAGTTGAGAACCAAGAGAAAGTAATTGTTGCAGTAAACCAATTTCAACAAGAAGATTCATCTGCAGTATCAATATTAAAAATTGATGAGAAAGTTGCACAGGAGCAGGTTGATAAATTAGAGCAAATAAAAAAAGATAGAGATAATAGTAAGGTACATGAAACCTTGGAAAGGTTAAAAGCAGCAGCAAAAGGCACAGAAAATTTAATGCCTTTCATTATGGAGGCGATAAGAGCTTATGCTTCCATTGGAGAAATTATCAATACATTAAAAGAAGTATTTGGAACTTATCATGAAGATTCTATATTTTAAATAGGTGAATTTAAATGGCATATAATAGAAAAATTAAAGTATTAGTATGCAAACCGGGTTTAGATGGTCACGATAGAGGTGCTAAAGTCCTTGCTCGAGCTTTAAGAGATGCAGGGATGGAAGTTATTTACACGGGTATTCATCAAACACCTGATGATATTGTAAACACAGTTATTCAAGAGGACCCCGATGCAGTTATGTTAAGTATGTTATCAGGCGCTCATAATGCCTTATGTCCTGTAATAATGTCTAAGCTCAAGGAACAAGGAATTGATGATGTTCTCGTGGCAGTGGGTGGAATTATACCAGATGAAGATAAACCTTTTCTAGAAGAGCAAGGTTTAAAGGGATTTTACGGACCTGGGACGAATCTGAATACAATTGTTGAATTTGTACGAAATAATCTCAAAAGATAAAACAATAATGGATTACTCTGATCTAATCAAAAATTTATTAAAGGGAAATACTAGGGCTGCAGCAAGACTGATTTCAATTGTAGAAAACGATATTGAAGCGGCAGAAGAAATAATAAATTCAATTTATCAACATACCGGAAATGCGTATATTATTGGTATTACTGGGGCACCTGGGTCGGGTAAATCAACATTCATTTCAACCTTAATAAACAGTTACGTTGAAGATAGTAAAAAAGTTGGGATTATCTGTGTCGATCCGACTTCTCCTTTAACGGGGGGTGCTTTATTAGGTGACAGAATTCGTATGAAGCAACATTTTTCCTTAAAAAATGTGTTTATTAGAAGCATGGCAAATCGGGGTCAATTAGGTGGCTTAGCTAGAGCAACTGAAGATGTCATAAAAATCCTAGATGCCTATGGATGTGATATAATCATTGTTGAAACTGTTGGTGTTGGCCAATCAGAAGTTGATATATTTAAATCCGCCCAATCTGTTTTAGTTCTTGTAGTTCCAGGATCAGGAGACGATATCCAAGCAATTAAAGCAGGAATAATGGAAATTACTGATATCTTTGTGGTAAACAAAATGGACCTTCCTGGAGCAGACAAAAAAATTGCGGATATCATGCAAATGCTTGAATTTAGAAACAGTTATAAGTATGAATCTCAAGATTTTAGTAGTCAATATAGTAAAATACAACAGTGGACACCAGAAATTGCTAAAGTAAACTCAATAACAGGAGAAAACTTCGAGGAACTTTTTGGAATTATTGAAAAACATAAACAGTTTTTAGAAGAGTCGGGTGTTATTTCAAACTATCTAAAAAATAGAATTCAAAACGAAACCCTCCAAATTTTAAAGCATAAATTAACTAAAAAAGTAGTAGAATTACTAAGTTCTGATAAAGAAATTGGGAAATATATCGATCAAGCGATTCAGAAATCTTTAGATCCTTATTCTATGGCAAATCTAATAATAAAACTCTTAGGTCTTGAGAAATAAGAAGCTTGATTTAGTTCTTAAGATGAGTCTTAAATCAAATTTTATAAGTACTAAACATAAACACTAAAACTTTTGTATGTTATTTTGCTTTATTCAAGATAAATTTAGGAGAATAACACTTTAGGTTTTATTCTAAAATCTTCAGATTCTGGAAAAATCAGTGTATTTTGATAGAAGTGACAGACTTGATGATATAAAGAGCCACTATTTGCATGCTAATGCTTACAGATAGAATCTATCAATATTTTTTTTCCTATCTTCTTGACAGAATTATTCAAAAGTTTTATAAGTTTTATAAGTTTTAAAAAACAAATTTTAAAGAAAAATCTACACTAAAAATAAGGGTGTTATTGAAATGAGTACAATAAATGAAAAAACTAAACAAATTTTATATACAATAGTATGTGGGATACTTCTTTTTTCCATTACCATCCAAGCTAATCCAGGATTTAATAGAATAGATTTAAATAAGGATAATCTTAGGATTAGTGCAGAATTTGACCCATCTGGATTAATTGCATTATGGTCTGGACCCTTAAATACAATTCCTGAGGGCTGGAAGCTTTGTAATGGTGGGGATAGTACACTAAATATTAGTGATCGGTTTGTATACAGCACTGGTAATATGGAAGAACCTGGAACTATGGGTGGTAGTAGTTTACATAATCATAGTTATACAACAGTGCCTTACCACGATCATGGCGTTACCGATATAACACAATGTGCTCACAGCCATACCTATAACCGCCCAACTGGTGCAGAAGGTTTTTACACAGGAGGTGCTAGTTGTGTTGGTCCTTACAATTCTTACACAAATACTCATTATGCTCCTCATTCACATGGTGTGGAATATACGGGTGAAACTGATTGTTATACATCTGAAGAGGAAAATATTATACCACCTTATTATAAGTTGGCATATATCGAGAAAGAAACAAGTGATACTATTATACCTATAGGGTTGATTGTCATGTGGGCAGGGAGTATTGAGAATATTCCTGCAAGTTGGGAACTTTGTAATGGATCGAACGGAACACCTGATCTTCGGGATAATTTCATCCAAGGAGTCACTACAGGGGAAGATCCAGGATTTTCAGGCGGGAGTTTGTCCCACAATCATACATATACTGATATTCCGAGGCATACGCACACTCTTGCTACCAGTGGATATGATCACAATCATCAATATGGTATAAATTCTTATGATATAAGTCCTTATGTTGGTCCAGGCCTTCTTGTTTATCGCACCACCAGTGGCTATACGTATACTGCTTCTGTACCTCATATACATAACATGGATGCAGTTGGAATAGAAAACTGTACGACGCAAAATTCGGAACACATACCTCCTTATTATAAAATAGCTTTTATAATGAACACTGCGCCAATAGATGTATTACCATTGGGAACAATCGTTATGTGGGGAGATTCAATAGCGACAATGCCTTCAGGTTGGAACCAATGTAATGGATCATTTGGTACTCCTGATATGCTTAATAGATTTCCAAGAAGTATCGCAACGGGAGAACAACCTGGAATTAATGGAGGATCCCCCACTCATCGCCATATTTATACTGAAGTTCCTCTTCATACACACACTATATTATCGGATTCAATGGTTCACAATCATATTATGTTTTCTCCAAATGGGATAATGGGCGCGGAACCCTATGGGAGTAGCGGAACCTATTACGAGTCAGGAAGTACAACTAGTACGACAAGCTCGACAAGTGCCCCCCATAGTCATAATGTAAATCCTACAGGCTCCACAACTTGTTATACCGAGTATGAAAGTAATATTCCACCATACATTAAACTTATTTATATGCAGAAAAGTTTATCTATCTACAATCCATCTCCTGCTGATGGAGCTATTGGTATCAGCGATAATCCTACATTAAGCGTGGAGACATCTGATTTAGAAGGGGATGACTTGATAATTACATTTTACAATGCTTCAGATGATAGTGTCATAGATGCAGATAATGTTTTAGGTGGAAGTGGTACAGCTTCAGTTGTTTGGTCTGGGCTCTCTGTCGGTACAAGTTATTCATGGTATATAACAGCGGATGATAGTTCAAATAACGTTCAATTTAATACATGGTCATTTACTACAAATCATGTGCCTAATGAACCAATAAACCCATCTCCTATTAATGGTGCCATGAACATTGAATATAATCCTACATTAAGCGTGGAAGTATATGATGATGGGGATGATTTGCTAGTTACTTTTTATGATGATTTTGATGACAGTATAATAGATAGTGACACGGTTTTCGGCGGAAGTGGCACAGCTTCAGTAACATGGTCAGGACTTTCACCGGGAGCTACATATTCATGGTATGCAACAGCTAATGATGGGTTAAGTACAAATCAGTCTTCCATATGGTCCTTTACTACAAACCATGTACCTAATGAGCCTATAAATCCTTTTCCGAATGACGGTGCTATAGATGCTGGATATAATCCTACATTGAGCGTTGATGTATCTGATGATGATGGGGATGATTTAACAATCACATTTTATGATGCCTCAGATCACAGTGTGATAAATACAGAAATAATTCTTGCGGGGAGTGGTACAGCCTCAGTTACTTGGTCAGGACTTTCACAGGGAACCACTTATTCATGGTATGCAACAGCAGATGATGGGTTAAGTACGAATCAATCTGCTACATGGTCATTTACTACAATTCATGTACCTAATGAACCCACAAATCCATCTCCTGCTGACGGAGCCCTTGATGTTAGTTATAATCCTATTTTAAGCGTGGATGTATCAGATGATGACGGGGATGATTTAACAATCACATTTTATGATGCGTCAGATGACAGTATAATAGATACATATATAATTCTAGGAGGGAGCGGTACAGCCTGGGTAGTGTGGTCAGGACTCTCACCAGGAATTACATACTCATGGTATGCCACAGCTGATGATGGCTTAAACATAACTCAATCTTCAACCTGGATATTTACCACTGCTGAGGAGATAAAACCTCCTCCAGGAGTACCCGGTTTTAGCTTAATGATTCCCGTAATAGTTGGAACCGCAGCATTAATTTCAGTAAAAGTGCATTTGAAGCGTAAAAAAAAAATTAAATAAATATTTAATTATTAAACTTTTTTTTTTTAATTTCTATATGTTTTTAAAAATTGAACGAACTAAGTCAAAGAGTTAATTAACTCTTATATAGAAATTGGAACATACATTAATCAAGCAATTCAAAAGCCATTAGATCCTTATTCTATGGCAAATCTGATAATAAAAATTTTAGGGCTTAAACATTAGAGAATTTGTAATTCTTTAGTATATTATAGATCGAAGGAAGAAGAAATTGTTTTAATACTTCTTTTCATATTGATAATATAATTCAACTTTAATAGAAGAGAATTGGAAATGAGGGATATTACACTTTCAGATAAAAATATATTGATTTATCGGATAATTTTTGCAGCCCTAAGCTGGTTTTTCATGATACTAAGTGCTTCTATCTATGCTTTTAATTACGGTTCAGTTCTCCCTTGGTTTAATGTTTTTAAATCTTTTTCATATCAAACAAACCTTATAATTACTATTTGGCTTACATTAGCAATTGTATGGCATAATAAGCCAGAATCTCTTGAAAGAATTACAGGTCTTCTCAAAGGTGCGTTTACTATGTATATAACAATAACGTTCGTAGTCTTTGCAGTTTTATTGAGCCCCTTTTCTCAACCCACAGGATTCGCAGCATTCAATAATTTAGTTATACATTATATTATTCCAATCGCATTCATAGTCGATTGGGTATTAACAGAAACTAAAATGAGATATAAATGGTCCTACTTACCATATTGGATATTATATCCACTGTGTTATATAGTATTTGCTGTTATACATGGCACATTCACGGGTAATTATGTATATTATTTTCTGGATATCAGTGCACTCGGATTTTTGGTGTTTTTTTTGTTCGTCTCAGTTCTAATAGTATTCGGCATAGCTTTGGGATGTCTATACATCTGGATTAATAGAAAAAGAACAGAAGGATGAAAAATTGGAAATTAAGTACCCTAATTTTAATTATTAATCTTTACTTTTTTTAGGATCTACCCACTCTGAATAAATCTCTATAATGGTTAAGGCTTTACTCTGATGACACTTCTCACATTCTTCATCGATAAGTTTTTTAAACACGAAATCCCCAGCTTTTAATTTTCTTGAAAAATCTGCTTGACAAGATCCACATTTAATCACAGTATGCTTTTTCTCAACAAATCTTTTTTTACGATCAAGAATTTCCCCAATGGCGGGAATTGGGGGAAGGTTTTCGAGAGGATCATCGCTCATTTTAGGTTTATCTCCTTTCAGGCGTTAGAAAGCTTAATAATGATTTTTTTATCTAAGTTATAAAGCAAAACAATACTAATAATCTTTTAGATTTAATTTAATTAATAATCTCAATTACATAGAGCAAGAAATATTAATGACTTTAAAAATAATATGAATAAAAAAAAGTTGAGTTAAAATTAAAACCAAAAGTACAAACAAACTATACCTAGGATAAACGCTAAAGCTGCCCAGAAATATCTAAAATGCTTTGCATAATTTCTATGTCTACTTCCCGATTCGGATTCTATAGTATCTACTTGAATATATGGTGATGGACCTCTTCTATACCAACCCTTGATTCTGACTCGTTGACCGATTAATCTTTTGACTGTTCTAAGAGAGAATATTAAATCAACAATTCCTATTCCGAATCGATAATCAACATACATTAAGCCAGTCTTGTCTTGGAAATACATGTCCTCACTGAAATAATATCCCGGAACACCTCTCCCAACAATTTTTCCCTCCAGAATTGCAGGTACTGTTCTTATTGGGCTCACTTTTACATTCGTTACTAGATCAACTACTGTATGTGGGGTGAATCCGCTCTTATACATATATCTTGTTTTAATCAGAGAAGCGAAACCCATTAAATAAAATCCTACTGCCCATATGAGGAGTATATTTTGTAAATTTAAAAACAATAATGTAGCTAGGTTAAGCATCCAAGCAATCGTTAATCCAATCAAAGCTATTAAGATAATAGTAGGTAATAATTTCATAAAGATATCTCCGAGAAACTGATCCCACAAAGTTTTTCCTGCTTGTTCTTCTTTCAACTTTCTGGCAATAGTGAAGTCAATTTCAGGTTTCACACCATACAATTCACATTGCTCATTCAAACGCATAATTCTTTTTGCTGGCAGGGGGTGTGTTGATTTAATTTGATAAAATTTTGCCCAAGGGTTAAATAAGTCCCATGCTGCGGCTGCTTGAATTGCATCCATTGACAAAACTCCTGTAGTGCTTACACTTATAATCCCCAATCCTTTTGCAGCGCTCGGATCAAAGATTCCTAATCCTCTAAGAGCCCTAACTCTCGATTTGTTCCTTTCCTTAATGTTCCCGTCAACTAACAAGCCATAGGCAATCTTAACTAACCCCGTCGATAAAGCATTCGGATCTTCTAACACTTCAGCACTATGTTCATCAGCATAATATTCTCGAACCCTACTAACTATCAGTGATATTAAAAATCCTACATAATAGCTGATAAAAGATAACACAGCAATGGCAATTAACGCAATTCTAAGAACATTCGCTCCATCACTGTCGCTAGAACTTCTTCTACCAGAAAACCAGCTAGCATAATATGCCCATCGAGCAACTGTTAATAATACTAATGGAATAGCAAATACAATAGTCATAATTATAAAATCTGAATGCACTACATGCCCTAATTCGTGCGAAAATACTGCATTCTGCTCTCTTTCATTTAAATACTCGAGGATTCCATCAGTGATTATAACTCTCGCTGAATTTTTACTCCAACCATAAGTAAATGCATTGGGATTGAGATCATGGATAATCCCAAGTCTGGGTTGTCGAATTCCATTAAACGCGACCACTTTATCAAGGGAATCTGCTAAGTGAGGGTAACGAATAGCAAAATCTTCATAAGGAATCCAATCTATAGCATAGAGCCACCCTACAATTAGCGGAGAAATTCCATATTGGAGTAACACCATTCCAATGGTTAATGCGACCATGATTAATAATCCCAACAGCGAAGAAGGTAAGAACCAAACACCTATAACAAAAATTACTGCATAAAGAAGTGCAAATAAGGCAGTTATAGCCAATCCTGAAGCCAATTTTAATCCTATAATTTTTCACCTTTGTATAAAATTAGTTCTATATTAAAAATATAGATTTTCTACTGTTTTTATTAAATTTGGAAATTTTTATGTAATATAGAATTACACTGGTATTAATTCTTTTTGCTTAATTTCAAAAAAATCAGTATATTAAGAGGGAGCCTTTTTTTACTCGGAGGGTTCACTTTTTTTCTCTACCCTAAGCTTCTTATCCTTCTTTTCTTTCTTTTTTTCCTTATCTTTTATTTTTTCGGTTTTTTCTTCTTCAGGTGTTTCTTGTGCTTCTTTTAATTCTTCTATTTCTTCTATTTCTTCTTCTTTCGGCTCTGGTTCAGGAGGTTTTGGTTTACGTGATATTACTACTTTGGTATATCTGATTACTTCTTTACCATATTTCCAACCATCTTGGACTATTTCTAAGATACTATTCTCGGGAACATCTTCTCTTTCTATTGAAGTTAATGCTTCATGCTTACTATAATCAAAAATATCATTAATTTTAACTTCAATAGGTTGGGCTCCATAAGACTTGAATATGCTCATGAATTGGTTGTAGAAGCCATTTAGAATATTTTTATCACTTTCATTACTACTATCTAGAGCTTTCTTAAAGGAATCATATAATGATAAGAAATTTTTTAAGATTGAAGCGGTATACTGGGTTCTTAAATCTTGTCTAGATTTATTCCAGCGTTTTTGGGCATTTTCAAATTCAGCTTGCATATGCATGTATTTGGTTTTAGACTCATCATTTTCTTTTCTTAGTTTCTTCGCAGATGTTTTAACTTCTGATAGTTCCTTCTCAAGATTTTTTAGTTTTTCAAGAACCTCATCTTTAGAAAAATATTCTAACTCAAAATGTTCCTTTTCTTCTAACTGTTTGATTTCTTCGCTTTTTATATCACTAGGAGTATTGTTTTGAATTTCAGTATTTTCATTCTGGATTGGTCCTTCTTTTTCTATTGTGTTTTTATCTGAATTATCAGATGTTTCTTTTATTTCGTTGTTATTATCTTCAGCCATATTAGCTCCCTTGAAATAATGATCATCAAATATATGATTTAGAATTTGATCTAAAATTTATTTTTTATGATATTGAGATCTATATAAGTATTAAAAGTGAAGAAGAATAAATTTCTTTCAAGATTTTTTACCTTCCTTATGGGCAAAAATTGTATATAATCCAACAAATAAAGTAAAAATTATAAAGAAATATAATAACACTTGCACTTGAAAAAATAATTGTAGCGGTAAGGGTTGGAAAATCTTATTTATTTGAACTACTAATTTCATTAAAATTACAAAAAGAGCGATAGTACCTGCTCTAAATATTTTTATTTTTTCTTTTATATAATCAACTCTATCGAATATTGAACCAATAATATAAATAAATATCAATAAATCCATAAAAAAGGAAAAAATGCTATAACCAGTACTCCCCGAAAATAGAAAAGACGCCCAAAGATCAATAACTAGATAAAGAACATAAAGAGTTGTCAATA